>NZ_JBBHKR010000100.1:0-3086 GCF_037389425.1 Stygiolobus sp. CP850M | reverse complement strand
GACCAGAAAGCGTATAATCTACCGTAATATCCCTATCGTCCGTACTTAAATACTCCCTGTGAACCTCTCCCTCGTAATACCTTATAGACACGCTCTTAATCCTGTTGTCAAGCCTTAGTATCTGTTCTCTTAATTTCTTTAAGTCATTCATCTTCTCTTCAATGCTTTTGTTAACTTGCAACTTGGGTTTGATTTCGACCTTATCGTGTTTAGGCTGTAAATATACTATGTTTACTGTTTCATCTCCTATTGCACTTTCTATCGCGTTCTTTACGTTCTCTTTTGTGATTTCCTCAGACGAGGAATAGTACCCCCAATTTCCTTTGTATAAAACTCTTAACGAATATCCATCGTCTACTCCATTTGTGGAAACTATTTCTCTATCCTCAGTTACAAGGAGGGATAATTCCTTAGTCCTTATCCTCCTTAAGTCGGCAAAGCTCGCCCCGAGTTGCTGAGCATAGTCCAGTAATGAATAGTTCATACTTTTAATCACGTAGAAAGAGTATAAATTAATGAATGTGGAAAAGATCAGCGTATCTATACCTAAAGAATTGTACGAAAGACTTGAGAAGTACATGCAAAGTAACGGGATCAGTGACAGAAGCAAAATACTACAAACTGCTTTGAGGGATTTCTTGGATGAAAATGAGAAAGACCAGACCTATGTTATAGGGATAGTTAACCTAGTTTATGACTACGCAAGTACAGACAAGGTAACGACAATCCAGCATGAATATGAGGACAAGATAATCTCCGTATTACACCTCCATAAAGGAGAAAAATGCGTGGAAGCCATAGTTGTAAAGGGGATGAAATCAGAGTTAGTAGACTTAGTTAGCAAATTGACATCTGTGAAAGGTGTCAGTAAAGTAAAATTAATAGTCTCAGAGGTTCAAGATAATTTCCATGTCCAAGATAAGCATTAGCCATGAAGCAAGGAAGTTGGGAATCTTTATCGCTTATACTGAAGTGATAAGTATTATTGTAAGGGAGACCGATAACGGACTTGAAGAGGAGATGAAAAAGATCGAAGAGAAATATAAAGGTATAGATATTGATTCCCTGAAGGACGACCCAGTGGTTAGGGCTTATAGAGACTTTTATTGGAAAATCAAAATCGATCCTACAAAGACAAGACCTAGCGGGGAAGCACTGAGAAGGAGAATAGCTAGAAACGGAAAACTCCCAAGGATAAATAACGTGGTGGACATCGGAAATTTAGTGAGCGCGGACACTATGGTTCCTATAGGTATATACGACACAGCTCGTTTCAAATATCCATTAGTGCTCAGACTAAGCGAAGGGAATGAAACATTTCTTGGCATCGGGAAGAAAGAGCCAGAAAAACTCGATAAGGACATACCTATTCTAGTCGACGATGAAGGAAAGGTAATGCACATTTACCCACATAGAGACTCCCAATTGACAAACGTCATCAACACTACTGAGAATGTCCTGATAGTAAGTGCTGGTGTTATGGGTGTTCCCGAGGAATTAGTAAGGAATGCAACGACAAGAGTTGCAGAATTATTAGTTAAATACGCTTGTGGTAAATGGAATGGAGAGGTGACAATATTATGAAAATGCTGATACTAGGATACGGGAACGTAGGAAAGTCTTTTGTAAAACTACTCCTTCAAAAAAAGGAGAGTGTACCAGATCTAAAAGACGTAGAAATCGGCGGTATTGTAAACAGAAGAGGGATCATGTTAGGTTATAGAGATGAGTTCGAGGTGAACTTAAAAGGTGACGTTTTTACAGCTTATGAGAAAGTTAAGCCGGACATTATTATTGATATGATGTCTGCAAATTACAGAGATGGAAATCCTTCCCTCACGTTATACAAGACCGCTTTAAAAGACGGGGTAAGTATTATTACGACGAATAAGGCTCCGCTAGCATTAGCCTATAGAGAAGTCATGAGCTTAGTGGGAAAAGGTAGACTAGGGTTTCAAGGGACTGTTATGAGTGGAACACCCTCAATTAACCTTTTAAGGATCCTACCTGGAGCTGAAGTCAAAAGAATTAGAGGGATCCTAAATGGAACAACCAATTTCATACTGACTAGGATGTATAAGGGGGAACCCTTTGAGGAAGCTCTAAAAGAGGCTCAGAGGTTAGGGTATGCAGAAGAAGACCCTACTCTAGACATAAACGGGTTTGACGCAGCTGCTAAGCTGACGATCTTGGCTAATTTTGCAATGAAGAAAAACGTAAGCATAAGGGACATAAAGTTTGAAGGGATACAGAATGTAAAAGAGGCTATAAGAGGAAATAAAAAAGTTAAACTGATTGCTTATGCTGACGATAGTAAAATAGAAGTATTTCCGACAGAGTTAACGCCGGAAGACCCCTTATACTATATCGACGGAGTAGAAAACGCATTGGAAATTACGACCGATATACAAACTACTGTAATTAGAGGACCGGGTGCAGGACCAATAAACGCGGCTTATGGCGCTTTCTCTGACCTAATTTTATTAAAGAGAGGATTTATCTAGTCTAAATAGTTTTTCTCAACTATTCATCTTAAACTAACCGTAGAACGGTAGCTATGATTAGAATGATAGCTAGGTAAGGAGATGAGAACTTAAATGATCTCCAAGCCTCATCTTTATTAGGGTTCTTTATTAGCCTGAAGTTATAATAAAGAAGAATCATTGACAATACTGAGACTAATATGCCGTAAATTACACCTAAATACAACGTTAGAGAGAGGGCGAACGGAATCATTAAGATGTTTGAAACTGCTATAGCCTTTGCCGAAGTGCTCTCATCTACTAAAACTGGTAACATAGGTATTTCGGCTTTAACATAGTCATCCTTAAACCTTAGCGCCAATGACCAGAAGTGCCCTGGCGTCCACATGAACACTAAAAGTCCTAGCATTAACGATTCAAAATTGAACACACCTGATGAAGCTGCATAACCCGCCCAAGCCGCAGCACTCCCCGCTAGACCCCCTATAACTATATTCCACCAAGTTCTGGGTTTTAACCAAATGGAATATACTAAGACATATACTAAAAAACCAAGAGCAATAAAGAATGAGGTAAGTAAATTATCTAATAAACCAACTGCTA
>NZ_JBBHKR010000099.1:0-27118 GCF_037389425.1 Stygiolobus sp. CP850M | reverse complement strand
ACCACTTGTCCTAAAAAGCTCCTACGGGCAATCCACGCAAAACAAGAGAACGAATAAAACCAAGTATTACAAGAGAAAAGGAAATAAACAAGTAAGGAGAAAAACAACATAAGCTCATAGAAAACATGGGGATAAAACCCCATCCACGAGGCTAGCTGTGAAGCCCCTAGAACGATCTAACAAGAGGGGATAAAAACCCCCGAGTAGGAGGTTGTAACAAAATACTCTAGGGGCTGAAACACTTAACACTATGCAAAGAAAACAAAGTATTATGAGAACAAAAAATATCTCGAGAAACGAATAAATTCAACCATGGAATTAAAAGTTACAAATAAGGACTTCGCAATTGATATTTCACAAAGCAAACTAACAGCAGCAAAGGGAGAACTAGTAATAGAACAAGAAAAATCAGCAGTATACGTCAAGGAGGTAAAGGAATTCAACTACGACAACGAGGGAATAGAAGAACTAATTAAATTCCTAGGAGAATACAAGGAAGGAATAATAGAGGCAACCGGAATATATTACTTCTACCTACATGAAAAACTAACGGAAAAAGGATACAAGCTAACAGTAATAAACCCACTACACCTAACAGAAATACTAGGGAAAAAGACAGACAAACTCGACGCACAAAGGTTACTAGTAGCACACATGACCAGAGTAATCAAGGGATCATACCAACAGGAGAAATAATGGAACTAAGAGAACTAACGAGATATAGGGAAAGCCTAGTAGAGAAGACAACACAAGTAAAGAACGAGATAAGGAAAATATTAGAATTCGCGGGATATAAAATACAACCATTCGACAAGAAGGGAAGAAAACCACTTGAAAAGCTAGTAAAGGGGGAAGAACTAAGCAAAGAAGAGAAAGAGGAACTAAAAGAAAAACTAGGGAGAAACTTAAACGACGCGGAAAAACTAGCGTTAAAACAATTAGTTGAACTATTAAAAAACTTGGAGAAAATGATTAAGGACGTTGAGGATACGATAAATTCCAAAATTCCAAAACCAGTAATTGAGTTGAGTAAGATCCCCGGGATTGGTTTGATTAGTGCTACAACTATTTACGCTGAGTTCGGTGATGTTTCCCGTTTTTCCAGTTCTAAGGCTGCTAGGGCTTATGCAGGCTTTGCACCCAAAACTAAGCAGAGTGGTGATAGCGAGTCTCACTCCGGTATGATTAGGGGTAATAAGTATTTGCGTAGAGCTCTCTACTTGGTTGCCAAGGTTGCTAGGGGTCTTGAGCCTTTTAAAGGGTATTATGAGAGGCTTATTACTAGGGGGAAGAGTGTTACTCAAGCTACTTGTGCTCTTGCCGGAAAGCTTGCAAGCATTTGTTATCATGTTATAAGGGACGGTGTTTACAAGGGAGTTGTCAAGAAGAGTTTTAGGATTCCTAGGGGTAAGGAAGTTAATGCCAAGGACTTCGACGTGGGAGACGCGCTAGACTCGTTATCCCCATAGGTTTGTTAGAGGCGTCAGCATGTAGTGCCTTGTAGCCCTGACGGATTCCCCAAAAGTACAGCTGAGAATAGGGACTCAATCCTCCACCTAACACCGTAACCCTTCTCCTCCCTCCAACGATCATAACCTCTTGAACTCCCTTACGGTCTTTCTCCTAGCTGGATGGCCGCGCCTAGTAGAAGCGTTCTTCCTAGGTGGGACAACGACCTCAACCCCGGTCTTGTAAACCTCATTGGCATCATAAGCTTTATCTGCATAAAATTTCTTGACCTTCTTTCCCTTGTCTTGTAAATCCTTAACTGTCTTGACTGCAGTCTCAACCTCGTTGGTGGTTACTTCGGCGTTTATTATGTTGAATTGGTCTTTATCCATTACTATTTCGATCTTGAGGAATTTTGAGTCCTTGGTTTTACCCCATTTTGCTATAATGTATTGTCCTCCCTTGTTTGTGCTTATTCCCGTTGCGTCTGCTATTACTTCAAGTTGGTCATTTACCTCGAATTTTATGTTCATGTTTCTTACTCTTTCCTCACTGTTGAGTAGTCTAGGCTTGTTGGGATGATTTTCAGTCTCTCTAGTGCTCTCAATACTCCTTCTATGGCCCTATAAGGTAAGAACAAGTGGAGGAATGCTAGGAATTCGTTGAACTCCTTTGGTGCCTTGTAGGTTTTCTTTGCATGTCTATTCTCCTCTGCTAGTAAACCAGAGTTCGAAGACGTAGAAGGGAAACATTAGCTTGTATCTCATTATAACGTTCTCGTCGTACTTGTGCCAATCCCTCTTGTACTCACTCTTTACCATGAGTAATACTCGTAATTATTTATTAATTTTTGTATAATTCTGAAGTAGCCCACAAAGCATTAGAAAAAGAAATATTTAAATATAAGGGGGTTATCCATCTCCGCTGGCGAGGCTTTCCGCCCCCTTAACCCCCCGTTTCTGTAATCATGAGGACTGTTAAGGAGATGCAAAAAGCCAAAGCTAGGTAGGTTTTCCCACCAGCCTCCAATTAACGATTATTGAGCCGGAATTAATGCCGTTTTATAGAGCGTATTAACACTAAGATAGTAGGATTAAAGTTATAGTCTCTTCTCCATATTAAAATATCGCTGTGAAAAAGAGCTTTCTAGTAATCGGTCTAGTTTTTATTATAGTAAGTTTGGTATTCTTATATCTGCATTTAACCCTATCAAAGAGCTCGTACCAAAAGGGTGTTATACCCATTAAAGCGGAGGGAAATTACACTCTTAGTATTAGTTACTCCAGTTTTGTGTTTGAATACAAAGATAATGTGTCTGAGCCGTTGCGAGTGATCCCCGTAAACATTCAAATAATAAACACAACGTATAGTAACGGGACATATTATGTTTTCGGAGAGGGTTTTTACGATTCGCAATTACTATTGAAAAATAATTACACGCAAGGAGTGCTTGTAGGATTTGTACTCATAAATGATTCCCCGATTTATGTGGTCTATTCTCTATCCTTGACTTTTTTCATAATAAGTTTAGTAGCGGGAATAGTAATAGTTTCCGTTTCTTTCTTATTTAAAGGTTCGGACACGGAGGAAGATTGAAGATCCTCCTAGACCTCGAACATAAAATACAGAAAGAAGTGCTCTCGACGGTTTGTCCACTTAAAATTCTTCCAACTAAGGAGTCCAGCATATCACTTACCTCTTCATCGCTGTTTACCTTCTGGACTTGCTCTTCTTTCATCTTTATCTGCTTTTCATAAGTGGTTGCTGAAATACCTACCTCCTTTGATGCTTTAACTACAGGCACTCCTTTCTCTATGAGTCTTTTAGCAATTGCTAACCTTAATACCGGAACTACACTCTTAAATGCATCTTCGCATGGTGTGGTAATCTTTCTCATAGTTGAAATTTCGCATCTATTTTTAATAGAATTTGGGTATAATACCGAAAGTCAGTTTCAATTAACAGTGTTAAACGTAAGTGTATAACTTAGTATACCAGTGTTAGAATCCGTATAATTTATAATGATAGATTGAGGTATTAAAATTCCGGAGTGAAAAAGAATTTTCCGTTTACGTCAACTCTCTTTACTTTATAATTATACGCAAAGGACAGTAACTCATCCGAGAGGCCTTTCGGCTCTCCCTCGTAGATAATCCTTCCGTTCTTCAGAAGGATCACTCTATCGACGTAGTTTATAACATCCAGCTCGTGAGCTGTAATAAGGAATAGCTTTTCGTTCTTCAGCTGGCTCATTATAGCTATTATCTTGAATTTGTTAGCAAAGTCCACGTTAGAGAAGGGTTCGTCCATTATGACTAAATTTCCCTCACCAAGTGCTTTAGCTATTAACACTAACCTCTTCTCTCCACTGCTTAACGTGGAGAAATCCCTTTGCATGAACTTATCCAACCCTAATAGTTTAACATATCTCTCGTAATTTCCTCTCTTTCTCCCTGCTGTTAGGACTTCCCAGACTTTCATGGAAGGAGAAAAGAACTCGGAAGGGGAATAGGATAGTTTTTCTAAGTCTACTGAAACCTCCCCTTCGTTCGATTTAACCATACCTATTATAGTCCTGAGTAAGGTGGTCTTACCTGATCCGTTAGGTCCTAAAAGAAGAGTCACCCCTTCCTTAAGCTCGAAAGTTACGTTATCTATGACGACCTTATCACCGAACTTAACTCTCAACCCTTTGACCATCATTTATCCTCACCATGAGCGAAACCAGAACCGGGGAGGACATTAGGGCAATTATCGGAGTTACTGGGATAATAGTCCCGAAGAGACCATGGGATAATACGTTACTTATTAACATAAGGGAAGCACCAATGACAGAAGAGTACACTGTAAGATCCCTCATATTTCCTCCAATGACCCTTCTCACCAGATGAGGGACAAGGATTCCCAAGAAACCGATGACTCCTACCAAGGATATCTCGTAAGATACCACGAAACTTATGAAGGTTAGCCAGAAGACCCTGAACCTTTGGGGGTTAATGCCGTGGGCATAGCTCAACTCATCACTTATTGCTACTAAGTCGATAGCTTTTGAGTGAATTAACGATAGTATTACAAGAATAGCTGAAATTAATATCAGGGGGATAACCTGATCCCACCCAACAATGCTAATCTCTCCTAAGAGCCAGAACAGCAAAGGGGGTATAGTAGGATCCTTATACTCAAGGATCGTAAACAATATCGTGTAAATTGAAGTGAAGATATAAGAGACTATAACACCCCCTATCACTAAACCGTAAATCCCTCCTCTTTTTCCTATTATGATTGTTAAACTGGTCGAGAGGAGAGAAAAAACAAAAGCGAACAGAGGCTGGAGGAAGGGCATTATAAAGGAGTTTAACAAGAAATACGAGATTATCGCACCTAAAGCTCCTCCAGACGCTGTCCCTGATATATAAGGGTCGACAATAGGATTCCTCAATAGGTGTTGCATAATGGCTCCGCTCAATGACAGTGTTATACCTACTACCATAGCGGTTATTATCGTAGGTAGTCTGATTCTGTAAAGTATGATCGAATATACACCATTCGGGTGAATTAAATCGTTAATTGGAATTATGACTTGTCCTACGATAAGAGCCAAAATGAAAGACGGTATAATAGAGAGAAATAAGAAATACTTCAGAATACTTTTATTCACAAGAATTGGACAGCCTATCCATATAATAAACTTTTCCACTATAGGTTAAAGCTAAGGGTACATCTTAGCCTAACGTCCAACGTATTTATGGGTAAACAAAGTATCGAGGAGAACTCTTCTTAAATAACAATGGAAGAACCCTTAGAGAAGAAGATCAGGTTAACAGTTAATAAACTCTGTTTAGAAAAACAGTCGGCAAACATCTTACGTAATAGGAAAGTATACAAACCCTTGTATTCCTGAAAGTGTTATCCTCGCAAACTAAACCAAGTGAAAATTGGGAACTTCAACGCTTACTAGAAGAGAGCTACTTGACTAGGGTTAAAAAGTAGTCACAAATTGCACATTATTCTCGTAAGGTGTAGAAACACTAATGGTGTTCTGAAAGAAATCACGTATGAGTCGGAATTTCACCACGTTCGAGAACGATCTACATTGATACGCTGAAGCATGATAAAATTTATATGTGTTGGATAACCTATCCATACTTATGAGAAGCTCAATCTTAATTGGAATAATTCTAGTGGTAATAGTAATATTTTCAATTCTGATTTATACTCAATATTATAGCAATAGAACAAGTACTTCCCCCAAAATATCCCAGCCCATCGTGACAACTTCAGAAAAGTCCTTGAGAATCGTTAGTCTAGCCCCCTCAGATACTCAGATCCTAATTTCGTTAGGACTCGGTAAAAATATAGTTGGCTTAGACGAATATTCCTTCGAGCTTTTACACTACTTGAACGAAACGTCGCTGATACCATCTAACGTGACTGTGTTCCAAACTATCAGCCCTCCTAACATATCGGGTCTTTTACTCCTTCACCCCAACGTAGTAGTTGTTGAGTATGGGCTAGACTCACACTACATACCAGATATGGAAAAAGCAGGATTGAATTTACTCATTACAAACAACGATTTCGCTTTATCCCTTGTACAAATCGAGGAAAACATCCTTAATATTGCCCAACAATTTAACGAGGTTCAAGTTGGTAAAGAGGTAGTTAATTGGATGAACTCACACATGATTAATTATACTCCTTCAGTAAACGTGGCGTATTTAGACTGGATATGTCCCAACGGTGAAGCTTACACAGTTGGGGGTAACGTGTTTATAAATAATCTTCTGGTCTTGGCTGGAGGTAACAACGTTTTTGCTAACGAATCCGGTTACCCGCTTGTAACGGCTTCCAAGATACTTGTTGTGAACCCGCAAGTGATAATAGCACAAACTGTTTACAACTACACCTATACTATACAATTAATTGAAGAGTATTATAATGACACTTCAGCAGTTCATGATGGTAAAGTTTACTTGATATCCGGACTTGCGGTAGACCTTCTAGACGAACCTGGTGTATTGTCACCTTATGGATCTGTATTATTGCACGATATACTAATAGGGAAGGCTCCGCACTACATAAACACTACGTGGGTAGAAGAAAACCTTAACGTCTCACTCCCCGTATTTTAAGCGATAAACTATTTTTCTTTCAAAGGATCACTAACCTCAAATGGATACTTTACCTGAGCTAAGGTTTAAAATATACCTATCACTTGGCTTGACGATAATCTCGGAAGCGATCGTAACTTACATTCTCTTACAATTGCTTAACTTCCCCGTAATTGCCGTTATACCGTTTTTGGGTTTATTCTGGTTAATTCAGTGGCTGATTTCACCTTACTTGGTCGCTAGGGACTCTTTTGAGATTACAGAAGATGATCCTTATTATGGGAGAGTTTACGAAATGGTGAAGAGGATCGCAATGGCATCTGGGATCAAACCCCCTCGGGTATTCATCGTAAACGCACCTTATCCTAACGCCTTTGCCTACGGGAACTATGTAACAGGTAAGAGAATAGGAATAACTAGCCCTCTGCTTAACATACTAAGCGAGGAGGAACTTGCTGCTGTGATCGGACACGAGGTAGGACACATTAAGCATAATGACGTGGAAATAGGTATGGCTATAGGCTTGATACCTTCAGTCTTAGGCTTCGTAAGTAATCTACTCCTCAATTTAGGCTGGATCAGCTTAATATTTGCTGTAGATGAGACAGACTTATTATTTGGAATTGTTATGCTCGCCGTTGGGGGAGCTCTGTTTATTATAACATTAACACTCCAACTTTTCGTACTGTGGTTTAACAGGCTGAGAGAAAGTTATGCGGACTTTCACGCAGTTCAATTATTCGGAAAGGATGCGATAAATCTAGCAAATGCCTTAGCTAAAATAGAAATATATATGCAGAACGTTAGGTTAGACCCTTTCACCGGGATCATTGTTACTGCATCTCCCGTAAAAGTAAAGGAAACCGATCCATCTATACTGGTCGAGGAGTGGCTAAATGAGAAACCTTCCCCGTTCTCAGACATTTTGTCTACTCACCCTGATCCCGCAAAAAGAGTTCAAATGATTTACAAAAGTGTAATTAGGACATAATTGAAAAAGTTATCATTTTTATTTGTCTAGTTACAGCAATATATTTTTCTACCCTTTTAATAGTCCTACAACGAATCCTATAATGAAGAAGATGGAGTTATAGGGAAGGTAAGTTAGCGCCTCAGTAGCGTATCTCTCTGCCTCTGGTGTAATCGTTGTAACTGAGGTCTTTATAAACGATAAGACCGTGTTAGGTGAGACTACACCTATTACTATAAGTAAGATTATTATAGCTAAAAGGATTATCCCTATTTTTAGGATGTTCTTTATTAAAAACCCGATTAAAAGCCCTAAAAGAAAGGCTATGATTAGATAGACTATTTCACTTTTAGTAACATCTGGGACTATGAGCATTAAGTTGATCTACGTGAATCAGATTTTTATAGTTAAGGCTAATAGGTAAGAGTATGAAAGTAGTAAAATATCATCTCACAGTGCAAATTACTAAGGGCGATAAAGAGGAGAAAATAGAGAAGAAGTTCAGGCACTTGAAGAACGCTAAAGAGTTCGTGAAGGAACTAGTTTCTAAAGAGAAAGTAAAATGCGGGGATTATGACCAAAAAGACGGGTTACTGATAAGAGAGTGTAGCGATGAAAAGATTAAAATAAAGATTGATATTAAGACCGAAAGAATAAAGAAGGTAAAGAAGGAAGAAGGGAAGAAGGAATCCGGTAAGGAGCAAAAGAAGGAAGAACAGAAATCACCAGAAGAGAAAAAGCAACAGTAAAAGAGATTTTGTTATATAGGTAGCGTTTTATTGTAAATGTTGTTCTAATCCTTGCCTCACTTCAGTCGCAAGTTTTTCAAGATCTTTTTCTAATTTTTCATATAATTTGTTTTTATCAACCCAGTAAAGATAACCCGGTCTACCCTTCTTTTTATCCTCACTCTCCTCCTTTTCCCTCATTATCAAGCCCTTGTCAAGGAGGTTGTTCAACGACTTATTGATAGAAGCCTTAGTTACATCTAATTCTTCGGAAATCTCATCAGCGGTCATTTTTTTCCCCTTAACCATCAATAAGTGCAAGACGCTTACGTCACTTGAGGATAAGCCATACATAAATGCTAAGAATTCATGTATCTCAACGCTTCTACCATCAGGGAATACTATTTTTTCTTCTTCCATGACTATATATACTATTAAAAAAATCAAATATTAAATTTGATCTTTACCATAGGGAGAAATAGTTATAGTTTTTAGGTCAAATAATTATGATCACCCTGTGTTAGAAACTGTTAACCTGACGAAGCGATATAACGACGGTACAACGGCTTTAGACCATGTGTCCTTTAGTACGAATGCTAAGAGCATTTCCATATTGGGCAGGAACGGAGCAGGTAAAACTACCCTTACCAGAATTCTATCCACTCAACTCTTACCCACAGAAGGTACAGCCCTTATAGAGGGATATGACGTGGTGAAGGACGCTAAGAAAGTAAGGAAAATAATCGCATCAATTCCTCAGGAGGCTCACCCAGTGGGATTCGCTACTCCATTCGAACACTTACTAATGTATCTTACGGCAAGGGGGTTTTCTTTGTCCGAAGCTTCCCAGCTAACTAGAAAGACTTTAAAGGAAATTGGTCTCTGGGAAGTTAAAGACAAACCTTCGGATTTGCTCTCTGGCGGGATGAAGAGGAAGATATTTGTCGCTATGGCTTTGGCTTCAAGTGCTGAAGTTATCTTACTTGACGAACCCACAGTAGGTCTAGACCCCTATTCAAGGACAGAAGTATGGTCAGTACTGAAAGAGAGTGACGTGAAATTAGTCCTAACAACTCATTATATGGAGGAGGCAGAAGAGCTGTCGGACGAAGTAGTATTACTTCACAAAGGTAAGCTGATCGCCAAGGGTAGTGTTAAAGAGCTTTTGTCGAAATTCGAAAATAAGGTGAGAGTTGAGGGTATAGGAGACCTGCTGGTCGGTAAGCTCAGGATATCTTATGTGGACAGAGAAGAAGCTGTTAAATATCTAGGTAAATACATTGTGAAACCCATAACACTTGAAGACCTCTTTATAATATACTCCGGTGAGACCCTTGAAGATTAAGTTCATTTTAGCCTTTGCTAGGTTTTATGGTGTGGCTCCCTTAGTAAGGGGCATAGTTTACGTATTCTCCTACTTAACAGTGCCTTTAGCAGAACTCTTCTTAATTTACATGATAACGAAAGGAGAATTTGTAAAGTTCGCTGTTGATGGAGGGCTTATAACGGTCATTGCATCTAATGGTCTTGCGTTCATTGCCGATTTCGCTTTTCTAAGACTAGAGCTTAAAATACAAGACCTTCTTGTAGCTACTGAAATAAGTGCAGGTGATTACATCCTGGCCTTGACTTTCTCGAATCTCATCTACTCTTCTCCAGGTATTTTAACATATGTGGCTTTGGCTATTATCTATCACCTTTTAAATCCCTTCAATTTCTTTCCTGTGTTTATGACATTGTTAATACTTTTGCTAAATACTTCAGCAATAGGCTTTTTCATAGGGAGTTTGATCTCCCACGTTCGTTACTCTTGGGGGATCGGAGCGATAGCCGGAACTTTGTTGACCATCTTACCTCCAGTATATTACCCATATTACTTACTTCCTCACATGATCTTCGAGTTGATATATCCTTTACCTACTACTTTAGCGTCCATTTTAATGCAGAACTTTACGGGACTTGTAAAAACTAGCTTAGTGGTCCAAAGCTTTACTGTTTTAGTCGTAGAAACAGTGGTTTTTTACTATCTTTCAATAAGATTCAGCAGGTGGGTGTCTAAATGAATTTCTTAGAATAGAGCCCTAAAGTATTGGGACTAATTGTCGTGATTATCATTTCACTGTCGGTTGTAGGATTAAATGTACCATGACTAGCGTACACTTGAGGAACTAGACTACTGTTTCCAGAAATTTTACTAATTAACTCTGAGTAGTACTAAATATTACTGTAGAAGAGTCATATTCCCGAAGGGACAGACGGTACTCCGCCGTAGGTACCCGGAAGATAACATACTTGTTGGTGTGAGAAAGTTCCATTAGATATAGTAAACGTTACGAGGAGTCCACTACCGTTGTACTTCCAAACGGTAGTTAGTACGTACTTCTTACTCTTTGAAGGAAAACTAAAGCTTTTCATGTGATATATACCATTGTAATAAATGCTCGACAACCATTGTTGGTCCCCGTAGGGTCCATAATACTAGAACACGTTTTGGACTAATATAGGAGTGTTGTTTACGATAAGGTATACGTTCTCTTGTGTCGAAGGAACTTGAGAAGTTACATTTACATAGTAGTAAGTCACTGTAGAGTTAATTCCATTTATTTGCATCGTTGGAAACTCGTAACCGTAATCATTAGCCCCTATTTCTACGGTAAGGACAATTTGTGAAGAAGCTAGCGTGAGTGAAAATAACGAAGTGAAAATAACTGCCAACGCTAGAGCTTTGAGGAATTTTCTATTTCCTCTAATTAACACGAGATAGATTACGGTTCATTTATTTTAAAAATTTTCCGAATACAGAGATAATGTTTTAAACACATAATCAAGCATTAATGGAAATTGAGAGGCGTTCCAATACTTCTCGCGAGGGCAGTCTATGGGACAAGTTGGTTCTTCCTTTCCCCCTATTTACCGTATTTAATCGGAAGTATACATGCACCTCATTACTTTGTGAGCTTAATTCCCTTGTCCTTCTTTGCTTCAGCTGCTATAATGCAAGTCCCTGCCGCAATTGTTTCTACAAAGCTTGGTATGAAAAGAACTTATACATTAGGTCTTATAATTATGGGAGTATCAGATTTCCTGATCGGTTTATTTAAAGAACCATACACAGTATTAATTTTATACGCTTTTACCGGTTTTGGAGCATCGTTCTTTTTCTCGTCCGCTGGGGGTACATTAGCAGTTTTAAATGAAGGAAGAGTTACAACTGCCCTCGGTCTTTATAACGCTATGTTTGCAGTTGGGGGTATATTAGGGTTAAACTGGGGTTTCGTCGACTCTATATTAGGTTTCAAACTTGCTTCTATATTCTTAGGTTCATTAACAGCTCTGATGGGTATTGTAAACTGGTTTGCTTCATATCCTAATAATAGGCCGAATTTTAAGGTCATAAAAGACGTTAGGGTAGCTATCATTGCTTTAGCTACATCAGGTATATGGGGCTCCTATTATGTAGTGAGCGAGTATTTTCCTTCATTCTCATTTTACGTACTAGGTAGATCTGCAATAATAACTGGATCAATATCGTCGATCCTACTTCTCTCCTCAGTACTCGGAGGAGCTCTATCTGCATTAATAGAAAGAAGAGACAAAATAAAGTGGATCGTAATAACTGGGGTACTTGGTGTGATACCAGTAATCTCCTTGTATACACCATACTACGAGGTGGGATTATTCATTATGGGATTTTTTAATGAGATGAGTATTTCGGTAATTTATTCCTTAGTTGTTGATATTGTAAAGAGTGGTAATTCCTCTCTTTCACTGGCTGTTATAAACGCAATACAAATAGGTCTTGGAATGAATGAATTAATAATACCATTTATTGCAGGATTTTATGTGTGGGTAGTTGTGTGTTTAGTGTCCACTCTTCCCCTCTTTTTATTAAATTTGGTTAGATAGAGTATATAGTAGATTTCATTATGTAATATTTTGTATCCTTCCGATAATGAATACTACATTATATACATTATAGTTCTATTTTGTTGATAAGACTAATTATTATATGAATTTAATTTATTTCTAAGCTATTCTAGTCTATTTAATTTTTTATTAATAAATGATATTATATAAAATTAAACTAGTAACATTTTCTAATTCTACACTCTTTAATTATAATGGGATATCTGACGGGAATATGAAAATATACATACCAGCTAATTGGACCATATTAATTGAGTATACAAATTATGAATCAACTCAACATAGCATAGCATTAGTACTTAACCATACCATGATACCTACTTATCCTTAGTTATCACAAGATGGAAAGATATTATACAAGTTAAACCTAGTGTCTGTGGAGAGTCAACAGTTGGAATTATAGATACTATACTAGCAGGGTATTATTGGTTAGCATGCCCTGTTTTCGGACACGCATCCTCAGGTCTCTGGGCTGATCTGATACTATCTAACAACGTTACGGTTCCTTATGTAGTTATTTAATAGTAATAGAGTTATACTATGTTTTAAAAATAAAGTCATAAGTTGTTTTTTATATGTATAAAATAAATAATTTAGATAAAAACTTATTATTCATTTTTTAGCGATTTCTTAAACTCTTCTACTGCCTTTTTTATATCTTCCATAGATGCCTCGTCTTCAAGAGTTGATATATCTCCTGCACTTTGTCCCATCATTACAGCCTTAATTACTCTTCTCATTACTTTCCCTGATCTTGTCTTAGGTAGCTTGTCCACGAAGTGAACCTCAGGCGTAACAATTGCTCCCATGTACTTCCTTACGTGATTCTGAATATCCTTTGCTAGCTCGGGGGACGCTGAATATCCTGACTTTAACACTACGAATAAGTGTACTGCCTCACCTTTTACTGGATCTGGAATTCCTACAGCTGCTGCTTCTGCCACTGCCGGATGGGCTGTCACAATCGATTCAACTTCTCCCGCTCCTATTCTGTGAGCAGCTACCTTTATTGTCTCATCTGCTCTTCCCATTACCCATATGTAACCGTCCTCGTCTATCATCGCATAGTCTCCAGGATAATAAATCCCTGGGAACTTGTTGAAGTAAGTCTTCTTTAACCTCTCGTTATTCGGATCGTTCCACATTCCTATCATCATCATAGGCGGGAACGGTGGTAACATTACGAGGTATCCTCTCTCTCTCGGGGCGGTTGGCTTGCCCTCTTCATTAAGTACTTGAACCTTATTTCCAGGCAAAGCAAAACCTACTGCAGGTCCTGATTTCATCGGCAAGTAGACTACACCGGGTATGTAACCGATATTGGGACCTCCGGTCTCTGTTTGCCACCACTGGTGGGACATGAATACTTTTCCTCCTCCTACGACTTCTAGTCCCCACTTCCACGGGGCGTAGTTAAGGGGCTCTCCGTTAGTGACGATAACCCTCAGTGAAGACATGTCGTGTTGCTTTACGTAGTCCTCGCCGTACTTCATGAATGACCTTATAGCCGTTGCTGAAGTACCGAATGTAGTGGCTCTATACTTCTCTATTATCTCAGCCCACTTGTCTGGGTACGGATAATCTGGGGCATCTTCATAAATGACGATTGTCCTACCCATAACTAGGGGTGAGTAAGTTATGTAAGAGTGACCTACAATCCAACCTATGTCAGAGGTATTGAACAATACATCGTTATCTTGACTTAAGCCGTAGCTCCATAAGAGCATTGTTGCAGTACCAACCAGATAACCTCCGGTACTGTGAACGATTCCTTTAGGCTTACCTGTAGTGCCAGAGGTGTACAAGATAAATAAGGGGTGAGTAGCTTCTACCGGTTCAGGCTCTATAGGCTTGAACTTATCGACTTCATCAAAGTAGACATCCCTCTTCTCGTTAAACGGGATCTCAGTCCCCGTTCTCTTATATATAAGGACCCTTTGAACGGGACTGTTATTTCCAAGTATCTGTAGAGCTTCATCTACAGTCTTCTTTAACTCAACAATTTTACCCCTCCTATAATAAGCGTCGGCTGTAACAACTACTTTGGCTCCGGCGTCTTGAATTCTGTCAGCTAATGCTTGTGCTCCAAAGCCGGCAAATACTACGCTGTGAATTGCCCCTAACCTGGCTACAGCTAACTTCGCAATTACACCCTCCGGCGTTAAGGGCATGTATATCGTTACTCTATCACCCTTCTGTACCCCCAACTGTCTCAATGCGTTAGCCCACTTGTTCACTTCGTAATAAAGGTCTTGATATGTAACTATTTTCTTCTCTCCTCTGCCGCTTTCCCATATTATAGCAGCCTTGTACTTTCTATGAGAGTTCAAGTGCCTATCTACTGCATTATAAGAAGCATTAAGTTTACCACCTACGAACCACTTGGTCAGTAACCCTTCTTCTTGGACGAACGTCTTTTGCCAAGGTTCAAACCAGTCTATTAATTCTTTAGCCAACTCTCCCCAGAATCCTGCTGGGTCTTCAACGCTCTTTTTATATAAATATTGATAATATCTCATATTATAATCTGCTTTCTCTTCTAGATTCTTCTCGCCGAGTTGTTGTAACTGTTCTGACAGTTTTTCACCCATATGGATCAGTATAAATTGTTTAAACACTCATAAAAAGCTTTTACCTTCAAAGTGAAGAATAGGAGGATGAAGAAAGTAGGGCTAATAACGCTGAGTTGGGTCTTCTGGGGAATTTCCTATTATTTCAGTTACCCATTTATTTCAATATATACAACATCGTTCATATCCAGCCAATACGTTAGTTTACTATATGTACTTTTCACTCTCTTTGCAATACCGATGCCGGTGCTCGGGGCTAAGACTTCTAGGAGTATAGGAGTAGTAAAAACCATGTGGTTAGGCATGTTCATATCCGGTTTCGGTTATTTGATAGTAGCTTTTGCTAAGGACTTCACTGAGTTGGCTATCGGCTTTATAATATCTTATACCACATTCCTCTCGCTACCGAACTTCTACTCCTACATGAGCTCTTGCGGTAAGGGTGTAATAGCGAGAGTCTGGGGGTTTTCCATTTTACCTTCATTGTTTACCCCCGTAATAGGTGGGTTTTTAGCTGATTATTTCGGAATAAGGCTTGTATTTCTCGTTGCAGGAGTGTTTAACTGGGTCTCTTCTGTTCCGATCTTATTCCTAGAGGAGAAGGTCTTACCCAGAGGTAAGATAACGTTTAGTAGAAATTCACTTATCCCAATCCTAGTCATTTTCCCTATCTCCCTAGTTTTCCCTTACGTATATCTGGAGATTAAGACCATATACAACCTTAACGACTTTTTCGTAGGAGTTTTAGCTACCTTAGCGGAAATCTTTGGGATGTTTCTCACTTTTATCTCGTCTTACATTAGAAGACCTTTTCTACCGGTCTATCTAGCCATATTTTCTTTCTTACCACTTATGTTAGTGTCTCCGTTCTTTTCCGTACTTTTCGGTTCATGGGAGGCTATTATCCCCAGTGCGTTAGAGGAAGTTGATAACAAGAGCCCCGAAACTTATGCCTCGATCAATTCCCTACAACAGATAGGATGGTTGATGGGGTTCATAGCGAGTGCCATTTCCTTTTCTCCAGCATTGTCTATCTTCATTTCTTCTGGGGTGTCCCTTACTTTAGCATTATTCCTTTTCTTGACGGGTAGGGAACTAAAACTGTAATTAGTTAAATGGTTGAACGGTTTGAATCGTAGGAGGTCTGTAAATAGGCCGATACTCGCGTTGTGTAACTTTTCGTACTTGATAATTCTAAAAAGCGATTTAAATACTTCAGCTCTAAGTCTATCATATATGGACATACTTGAACTAGCTATCCTCACGATGTTATCCGAGGACGAGATGAGTATTAGGGAGATTGAGCAGTATTTGGGAGCCAGAAGAAGAAGGATAGCCAAGTCTCTACAAGAGCTCGAAAAAAAAGGATTCATAATAAAGAAAGCGTACATAGGGGATGGCGACATTATCTTTGGCATAACAGAACAAGGGCTGGAAGAACTCTACAAGAACTACATCATCTTAAGAGACCTCGTGAGAGAGATGGAAATTTCTGTGTGTGCTAAGTTCGATTGCTAACTTTAGTGGCTTTTCCTAAACTTACCTCTTCCAACTTCTTCTTCTTAGTCTCCTTTACAGTAGTAATGCTTATGAGTAACGCGAGAAGTGATGTGGTGCCAAAAAGTAAAAGGGAACCTGCAAGTCCTAAAGACTTAACCATTGAGGGAAACACGAAGACCCCCAGTACTGCACCTACCCTACTTACAGCGGTAGTAATTCCTTGTGCGGTTGACCTTACAGAGGTCGGGAAGATCTCAGCTGGGTAAAACAACGTTACAGCTCCAGCCCATTGCTCCATTGCAACGAATACCATGAAGTAAGGCAAGAGAATGACTCCAGATATCTTAGTCAGACCGCCTAAGATCAGCAAAACACTCATAGAGCCCAATCCTGCAAATAATGTAAATCTTCTTCCTATTTCATCGATAATTGCTACGGCTATTGCATATCCCATTATAGCCCCTACCGAAATTAGCATTGTCGCGTAAAGAGTCTCTACCTTAGAAGAAAATGCGAACTGATGTAGTAGCGAAGGGTAGTATAGTCCAATTCCGTAAGACGCCACGTCGAATAAGAACCAAATGACTGAAAGGGATAGTAGTATTATGCCTATTTTTCCCCTCATTAAGTCTTTCGTTGTAAGTCCTTTGTTTTCTTCCTCTTGCGTTGGTAGACCCTCCTCATTTATGAGTCCCTTGGAAATAAGCCATCTTGGGGATTCAGAAAGGGATATCCTACCTAGGATTATTGGGATAGCTAATATCCCACCTAAAGTGAAGGAATAACGCCAGAAGTAATCTCCGGTGCCGAGAAAGATCAAGTTTGCTATAGCCGAAAACAGAGTCCCTAACCAATACATGGCCACTGAACCCATGAGGTACTTTCCTCTACTCTTTGAGGAAGAGAACTCAGAGACAATAGTACTACTTATAGGGTAATCCCCACCTATACCGATACCGAGAAGGAACCTAAAGAAGAACAGTTCCAACATATTAGTGGAGAAAGCCGAAAGGATAGCAAATACAGTGAAGAAGAAGAGGTCGAGTCCAAATAACTTTTTCCTTCCTAATTTGTCGGACAAGTATCCAAACAGTACAGCACCGATTCCCATACCCATTAAGGAAGAAGCGGTGACTAAACCCTCTTGCAAAGGGGTTAAGGACATTTCCTTAACGATGAAAAGTAGGGCGTAGGATATCACTGAGAGATCATAACCGTCCAAGAAAAACCCTCCAGAAGATAAATAAAAAGATTTTAGTTTGTCCCTCAGGTTTTCAAAGTCCATGTGTTACTCTTCGTATCGAGGCTAAAAACAGTTATCAACTAAGCTTTCAAGTTGTTTATTAACTTTCATCACGTCTGGCTGAACTTTTCTTTAAAAAATCTAAACTTAACTAAATTTGTTAAAACCACTTTAGAAGGTCGAAAAGTAGGTCGAGAAATCTGCCGAAGTGGATCTCATAAACTACCTCGGTATTCGCTTTTTTCTTCCACAGATCTAGGTAGTCAATAACCGTCATCCCCCTAGTCAGACAGTCACAGTTCTCTATATCTACATAATGTCTATCCGATTTCTTAATAATACCTCTGTCTATAGCAATACTGGTGGTTATTAAGTCCGGGTGAGGAGTGCCACCTATCTTCTCATTCTTCATCGAGTACTCTCTATAGTGGGAGTAGATCTTGATGTAAAACTGGCTCATCTTTGTGTTCATGTCCTTTATCTTATTCCACAACCCGTCGTCAATGGGGTAGTTTACAATGACGTCCCAAGGCACCATAGTAATGTCGAAACCCGCATTGAATATTATCTTAGCTGCATCCGGGTCGACCCATATGTTGTACTCAGCAACCGGCGTTATATTACCTCTTCCCCACGCGGTACCTCCCATCACCCAAACTTTCTTGATTTTATCAACTATACTCCTATCTTTCAAATAGGCTAATGCTAAGTTTGTTAAAGGGGAGATAGCTAGGAACTCTAACTCCCCGGCGTATCTGTCGGCTAATTCTACTATTGCGTCCATCGCTTTCTTGCTCTCCGGCTTAAACTTACTGGGCCTGACTATTTCATCCCCTATACCACCCTTTCCGTGGACTTCCTCAACACTCCTGAATGGTTTGACTAACGGTCTGTCACTTCCGGGGTAGACCTTAACGTCTTTTCCGATGAACTCTAACGCCCATAACGCGTTATTTATTTCTTGTTCGTAAGAGATGTTACCCTCTACGATCGTTAAAGCCTCAACTGATATTCCGTTTTTAATCAAGGCGAATAATGACATTATGTCGTCTTCTGCAGTATCACAATCTATTATGAAGTGTCTAGTCATTAAGACCCCTAAGCAAAGATACCCCTAGCGTCTAACAACCTCTTAAGTTTAACGTGAACCTCTTTCGGTTGATCCTTAGTGTAATACTTTATATTAGACTCTTTTAACATATCTGTGTCCGCATTTACCAATACGAAAATTCCGCTCTTCCATATCCAGTAAGCGTATAGAGGCTGTGATACTTCTACAACCTTTTTGAAACTCTCGAAGTCGTCCCCTTCGACTATAACTTCTTTCCTCTCGTCATTTACCTCAACTAGAGGAACGCCCTCGTCAACTGAATAGCCCTTTAGCATGATCTCTTTAGCATATGAAGCGTGAACTCTAAATTTCCCTCCCTGATAGTCTACCAGTAATACTAGGGGTGAAAGGCTCATTAGTTTTTCTATGTCTCTATTGACTACTTCCTCCTTCTCGTAAGTTAAGATCTTTGAGGGCTTGGGGTAGAGTTTAAGTTCGGCTCTAGAAATTGCCCCCACAATCCCTTTGGAACCAACTAACATCTTCCACTTAATACCTCCATAAGGAGTAAGCACTCTTACCCAATTAGTAAAATCTATCGGCTTACCGTAAGCTGTAGAAAGTGGTGAAGCAAAATTTGTAGCAAGTAATCCGCCTACGGTCCCGTCATATAGTGTTGGTAAAAGTAAGCCTTCTTCGCTAGCCTCTTTTCTGATCGCGTTTACATCAGCTCCCGCTAAAGCCTCCACAACTCCGTTTTTAATTTCAAACCAGTCCATCTTTCTAGTGTAGACATACTCGTTTACACCCTCTTTTTTTCCGTGTTTGCCGTTACCTAAAACTTGGATTTTAAGCCCCTCTTCATAAGCGCCTCTGATAACTTTAAATAATTCTTCTTCTGAGTGAACATCCATACAGTTATATTATTGTGACAGAAAGAGTTAAATAGTAGTTGGCTTAAACTCATACAGTTCTATATAACATACATCTTCACAGTTCTTTTTGATCTCCTCTCCATATAGAGGTATTCCGTTAACTATTTCCACTATATAAGACTTATTAATCACTAGAAAGTAGTACACAGAATCATCCTTAGGCAGTGTTTCAAGGAGCTTTAAAAACCCCTTATAGTTCGTATAAAGCTTAAGTTTTAGCTTCTTCTGTATCATACTGGTAGGCTCAAATTCAGCCTTGATCACGAAGTTGATCAAATTATTTATAACTTTGTTCTTCATAATTTTGCCTACAAAGCCCCAACCGCTTACGTTAACTTTAATTCTGCTAGAGTACTCGTCAAGTGGAATAACTATTACGTCGATTTTGCAAGACCCCAGTTTTGTGTGAAGGAGAATTGACACTGAGTTTTCCTCAATCTTCTTTATTATTTTACCCTTTATCTTCACACTAAGAACTGAAGTCTCAAATGTCTCACTATCTTCTATTTGAAAGCCTAAGCTCTCCAAGAAATCGTTTTTGGAAAGCATTAGAATAAGCTCTTCAGCCCTGCGTAATAGCGTTATTTCGTTCATTCAAAGTTAGTATTTGCATGAACATAAATAAATTTTTTCAATTAACATTTTAGCTTAAATTTCCTCTTGATAAAGTATAACCATGCCAAAAGTAGCCGTCATTATGGGGAGCAAATCTGATTGGGAATACATGAAAGAAGCCGTTGAAATTCTCAGGAATTTCGGAGTAGAAACCGAGGTAAGAGTAGTCTCTGCTCATAGAACTCCAGAGTTCATGGTAGAATTCGCTAAAACCGCAGAGAAGCGAGGTATTGAAATTATAATAGCGGGGGCTGGCGGGGCAGCACATCTCCCAGGTATGACTGCATCGTTAACTCATTTACCGGTGATCGGAGTACCAATTCCGTCTAAAAACCTCAATGGGTTAGACTCCCTACTATCGATAGTCCAGATGCCCTACGGTGTACCGGTGGCTACGGTAGCTATAGGTGGAACTAAAAACGCCGCATTACTCGCCTTAAGGATTTTAGGTATTAAGTACCCGGATATAGCTGAAA
Organism: Stygiolobus sp. CP850M; assembly: GCF_037389425.1. Taxonomy (NCBI): domain Archaea; kingdom Thermoproteati; phylum Thermoproteota; class Thermoprotei; order Sulfolobales; family Sulfolobaceae; genus Stygiolobus; species Stygiolobus sp. CP850M. The sequence continues at coordinate 6,543 of NZ_JBBHKR010000099.1, read as the reverse complement.
AAGTAAAGAAGTTCATGGAGGACATGAGAAATGAAGTCCTTAATACAAGACTTGAATAAAAGGAAGATCGCAATTCTAGGAGGAGGGCAACTAGGTTGGATGATGATCTTAGAAGGGAGGAAGTACCCTTTCACTTTCTACGTGATGGATGAACCTAATGCCCCAGCTTGCAGAGTGGCAGATAGGTGTTTCAAGCCTGAAGAATACAAGGAGATGATCAACCAGGTTGACGTAGTGACTTTTGAGTTCGAGCACGTAAAAGAGGAAGCTCTGGAATACGCCAAAGAAAAGGATAAGCTCTTCCCTAATATAAACACTGTTGAGCTGAAAAGAGAAAGGTGGAAGGAGAAGACGTATTATAAGGAGCATAACTTACCGACCCCCAAATTTTACGTGGCTGAAGATGGGGAAGAGGCGTTAAGGATACTTAAAGACCAGTTCAATAACGTGGGTGTTCTTAAACAGAGTAGAGGAGGGTACGACGGAAAGGGTCAGTATTTCATAAAGGGTGACGTGGAAAAATACTCATTCATAAAAGATATGAAATGTAAATTTGTAGTTGAAGAGTTTGTGGATTATGACTATGAGGCATCAATAATAGCGGTTAGAGATAAGAAGGGAAATTTCAAGGCTTACCCTCCTACTTTTAACTATAACGAGAAAGGTATTTTAGTTTATAATTACGGACCATTCAACGATGATCGTTTTAAGGATATCGCAAAGAGATTAGCAGACTCACTGGAGTACGTAGGGACTATGGGCATTGAGTTCTTTGTAAGAAAAGGAGAAATACTAATTAATGAGTTCGCACCTAGAGTCCACAATACGGGTCATTACACACTTGATGCTGCCTTCGTATCTCAATTCGAACAGCACATAAGGGCTATAGGTGAAATAGACTTAGGAGACACAACACTACTTTCTTATGGTGGAATGGTTAACATCCTTGGGACCGACAATGTTCCTTACGAGGTGTTGAAATTTGGAAAGGTATATTGGTACGGTAAGAGTGAAGTCAAGAAGAGGAGAAAGATGGGGCATGTTAACGTTGTAGGGGAGGATTTAGAGGATGTTAAGCAAAAAATTGATAATATCATAAAACTAATATACCCTGAAGGCTTAGACTTATGAAGATTAAGTTCAAGATCTGGATAGAAACGGATGACGGTAAACCGATTTTGGGTAAGGGTGGGGTTAAACTCCTAGAGAACATTAAGAGCACCGGAAGTATTGCTGAGGCAGCTAAAAACGTAAATGTGTCGTATAAATTTGCTTGGGAGTATATAAAGAAAATAGAAGGACTTCTGGGTGGAGTTGAAACCAAAAAAGGAGGAAAGGGAGCTGGAGGGACGATGTTATCTGAGAAGTTAGATAAGATAATAGAAATTTACCAGAGTGCTGAAAAAGAAATCGAGGAAGTTTTAAAAAAATATGAGGAAAAGCTCAACGACGTTACGACAAATACTTGATTATACTCTCAAGGATTCACTCCTTTCACCTGAAGGATGCTGCTAGGAAGGTTAGTAGGGTGGGTTGCTGAGGAAGTTATAAGGCTCGGGCAAACGAGATAAAGTTGGAAAGGTTAATGAATCTCATCAAGAACGTTGATAAACTACCTAAGGAGTTTAGGAATAAGCTGTATTTGATGCAATATCGTCGTTTGTAGTATTGGATTGAATGGCAGGCAAAGAAGCACATGGTTTTGTAATACAGTACGTCAATCCTAAAGTACTTTTCTATTTCATGTCTTAGATGCGGAAAAAGCTGATAGAAGTTGATTATCGTTGGTTTAAGTGAAATTACAGTAATGAAAATGACCGTGACGTTATAGCAATCATAAATCTTAATGGGAGGGAGTCTCTGACCCTCTCGACTGCACCTCAAATGATAGATGTAAGAGTGAATCGATAAGGAGAACTATCGCCTTTATGGCGAGGAGGGAATCAGCCTTAGCCAAACCTAAGCTCTTTATGCGATTAGAACGATGCATATAAGAATAAGTTAATCAAATAAACGACTACACCGGAAATCCTTATTGTTCAACAATTGTTTGTCAAGACTTTCTATCCAATTCACCATAATATCACATTTGATTTAGGAAATTATATAGCTTTATATTAATAAAATTACAATAATCGAAATTTTTAATTAATACAAGTTTAACAAAAGATTAAGGAAATAGTCAAAACTTTTCAACCATATTAAGAAAAGGAATGCCGTCCTCATGTCATATTTCGGTAGTGCTGGTGGTATTACTACTTTGTAGGTCTATACCATAGTTATAACGTACTATGTACTTTAATTCTCTACTTATCATCTCCATAGAGAGTTCTCCCTTAAGGCCTTTTTCAATTATATCACGAAACTCCTCGGGTATGTAATCCAACCTGGGTTCTAGGCTGTAGAAGTCTTTTAGAGCAATTTCTCTTTTAGATGGATCAGTCACTGCTTCCTCTATCTCCCTTTCCAACCACTCTGGGAAGGGGAAGTTATTTGTCAACGCTACGTAAAGTGAGACAGTAAATGAGTACACGTCAAAGTTATATTCAGCCTTTCCTCCAAACCTTTGCATTGGGTGAGCATAGTACGGTGTGTAGTGAATGACCGGTAGACCCAATTTCACTGCCGACCCGAGATCAGAAAGTTTCGGCTCAACTCTACCTGTAGTTAACACATCAAGCGCTTCATCCCCGTATTTAGGAAGTCTTGAAGTAAACAAGACGTTAGATGGTTTTATGTCGCAATGTACGTACCCGTTTTTATTAATGTGGATTACGGCATCAGCTATTTTCGAAAAGATCACGGCAACTATTTGACTCCACTTACTTGAATGCCTTAGTGTTGAAAACTCCGAATTTACTAAAATCTCCCTCAGATCCCCTCCTTCCATATACTCCATAACTATTGCCGGTGGAGATGAGTAGTAGTCTGTAAAGTTCTCATCTACAAAACTTGCAAATATCCTTACTAAATTAGTTGAGCCCTTAGATATCTCTTGCATTTTAGCTACTTCATAAAGTAACTCGTCATAACGGAACTCCTTCTTTACCACTTTCATAGCAAATTTTCTCATCCCCTTTTCCACCAGGAGAACGTAACCCATTCCTCCAGTACCTATTACCTTTTCTACTTTGTAACCGTAAAGGACATACCCTATCCAACTGTTCGGGTCAAACTCGTCCCTAGGTGTGTAGAGCACATAAGGTTTTACTTTACTACAAGCTTCAACGAATCCCTCTTTACAAGCAAACAAGAACTCCTTCATAGCATTTGAAGGGGAATTAAGTGCCTCATAGGCTAAGCCCTTCAGATAAGCCGTGGAGGAGTTCCTCCTTAGCTTCTCAGCTTCCTCGATCACTTTCAATGCTTGTTCGTACTGTTGGTTCTTAACATAAGCGTTAGCTAGAGCCAACAAGTTACTGAAGTCCCTTCTTAGCTTGACTGCTTCTTCGAAATACTTCACAGCTTCCTTATAGTTTTTCTTGGATAAGAAGTACCAGCCCAGTTTAAGAGCTGGAGCATCGTAAGTCGGTATTACCTTTAAGGCTTCAAATAACACTTTAACGTTACCGGTTATGTCAAATTCGTCTATTAAGCTGTTAGCTCTCTCCCTTAACTTCTTCTCTAGTTCCCTATATTTGTTCTCCGAGAAGAAGGAGTAGATTTTCAGGGCTTCTAATTCTTCCCCTACCTTCTCGTAGCACTCAGCTACTGCTAAAGATTCCTCTGGGAACTTCGAGGTCAAAGTATTGTAAAGCTGTATGGCCTCATTGCACTTGTTTAAGCGGGATAATGCGATTACCGCAGCCCTTACTACTTCAGGGTTATTGTGTTCCCTGAGCATGTACTTGGTTAGTTCATAACTAGTGTCCATGTAATTCATCAGGGTTTTCACGTCTCCTTTAGGTATGGGTACTCCGTGAACTAATAAGTAAGGAATATTTTCAACCGCATTACCTTTGATCTCTCCGAAGTGTAGGATTACAGAATCGGGAGTTTGGAAGATATATCCATTTAATTCTTCTATACGATCTACGAGCACCGCCTCTTTCAGACCGTCGAGTTTTGAGGAGTCGTAAACTGGAGTAGAGGTTAGCTTAACTTTACCGTTCTCGTACCTGATAACATAGCCGATCACGTCCCCTCTTAGTTTAGGTCTCTCTTGGGTCTTTCTCAAAGTACCATCTAAATAGAGGTAATATTCTCCATCCTTTGTGAAAAGTATGAACATGATTAACTGATTATCGCGTTAATGTATTTAATATGCCTACAAATAATACCATTTAAATAAGAACCCTTGGTATTATGTCAGTATTATTAAGCCCCATTCTTTTAAAGAGTCAGCTTGGTCGAAGTGATCAGACTCGTCTTTTATTTGTTTACTCATGTCTATTTCTACAAGTTATTTTTTGTAAATATTGTAATATTCCCTCTATCGCATACATTTATATCAGCCGAATTAGTGGCGTCTATCGGTGCCGTCATAGCCGATGTAGCTACAGTGGTTTGGTTAGTTAACTTACTTCTAACCTTAGTTAGGGGAAGAACCGCAAATATTGAAAACCTCACGGATTCGTATACCCTAATTACTATGCAGACTGTAAATAACCTTCCTAATCACGTATTTAAATGAAATAATCATAATATTAAGTGAAAATCTTTTTGTCTTATCTTTATGCAATGAAAATCTTAAATTAAAAATCCCAAAGCTTATGCATAGAAAAGCTTATATTTGACTTTTGATAGTAATAGAGATTAAAAAGAAGACAACAGAGGTGAATATAAACATGGCAGAAGTTGCATATAGAGTAGTCTTTGAGGGGGCATTCTATAAGATAATAGAGGACGATGAAGCATCTCTATTATTATTCGAAGGTAAACCTATATCAGCGACATGCGTTGAGCACGGTACGCACGGAAGCCCATACGGGTGCCCCCACGTAGAAAGACTAATGAAAAAGATTTTTTCTTAACTAACCTTTCGAGCCTATAACAGCTATTTCTATTAAAACATCTTTTGGTAACCTTGATACTTCTACTGTAATTCTAGCAGGTGGTTTTTCCTTAAAGTATTCCGCATAGACGGAATTGAAGTCTGAGAACATGTTCATGTCTTTTAAGTACACGAAACTCATTACAACATCGCTTAACTCAAATCCTGCAGCCTTTAGGACAGCCTTCAGGTTTTCGAGTACAACTCTTGTTTGTTCCTTAATCCCTCCTTTAACAACTTCTCCAGATTTGGGATCTACTGGAATTTGTCCAGAGACATATACTGTATTTCCTACTTTTACTGCTTGAGAGTAAGGACCTATCGGTTTAGGTGCATCCGGAGAGAAAACTATTTCCATATGATAAGAAAGGGGAACTAGATTTTACGTTTTATCCTCTCTAACCTAATCTCCTCGTTTATATTCTTTTCCAGCTTGTTAAGGTTAGAATTAACTATAATTGATCCTATTCTAGCTAAAAGCGAGCCGTCATACTCTAACGTGATCCTAATCACGTTTTCATCAACTTTACTTATTTTAAGTACACCTCCTCCTTTATCAGAATCATACACATACTTCACTTCATTGTAACCAAGGAACACTCTCCCAGTTAAATGATAAGAGGATAATGTAACTTTTCCCTCAGCTTCAAACTTTTCACCATCTACTTTTATTCTATTAACGTTAGGAAATATCCTAGGGATTGTGAAGGTTGGATCAGCAAATATCTGCAACACGACATCGACTGGATGTGATATCTTAATTTCTCTTTCCACCTTCATCATCATAAATATTGGTTACAAAGAATTAATTTTTAATTCCATTCATTGTAAGTTTAACATTTTAAATTGTAATAACTTGTCTATACATAGGTCGCATAAGTTGGTTCACAATACTTTTATTGTACTATTTTACGAAATAACATAGTAATTTTTTATCCATGTTTATCAGTTACAGAAGAGATATCATTCTCCTCTTATATGTAGTTGATAATGTAAAGCTATTATCAAGTCCCTTTCCGTAATTATACCACCTACTGTGCCATCTTCCTTCAGTACCAGAAGCGAACCTACTTTCTTCATGATCATAGTACTTGCGGCTTCATTTATAGATTTCTCTGGGTCTATAGTTAGAACATCTTTAGTAGCTACCTGTGAGACTTTCTTTGAGAAGAACATGTCTGGATCACTCTTAACCACAGCTTTAGTAAAGAGTTTTAGCGCATCCGCCGCGGTTATTATACCCTTAACTTTATTTTGATCATCAACTATAGGTAATCTCCTGAACCCTCTCCTGATCATTAATTTTACAGCTTCAAACACCGGGACGTCTTCATAGATAGTACTCACTTTTTTGGTCATGAACTTTTTCACTGGAAATAACTCGTCTAGATCTTGGAAAATTAGGAGTAGTTCCCTTTCTGTCACAATGCCCGATACTTTTTTCTCTCGATTTAAAACTGGGAGGGCTCCGAAGTTTCTAGCTACCATTAATGTTAATGCATCCATCACATCATCATCTTCATAAGCGTAAACGGGTCTAGGCGTCATAA
>NZ_JBBHKR010000098.1:0-14151 GCF_037389425.1 Stygiolobus sp. CP850M | reverse complement strand
ACCAGACAAAAAAGCAAGACTAGAAATACTAAAAGTACACACAAAGAACGTCCCACTAGCCGAAGACGTAACATTAGAGGAGATAGCCGAAAAGACGGAAGGATATACTGGAGCAGACTTATCAGCATTAGTGAGAGAAGCTACTTTAAGAGCTATCAGGGAACAAATGTCTGATTGTATGAAAAAAGCTGATGATAACTGTAAGAGAGGAGATAGTGAGTGCAGAGAAAAGATTATAAAAGAATGTATGAGTGGAAAAGGAGCTTTAGTAGAAAGGAAGCATTTCGACTTTGCACTCAGAAAAGTGAGACCATCAGTGACACAAGATATGGTGCAATTCTATCAGAACTGGGTAGATAAAGCCAGACAGCAATTACCCAGAGCTAATGTAAAGCCAAGCACTTTCACGTGAAATATATGTGGAGGGAAATTCCTTTACATTATGTAGTTCTTGAAAGATTAAGAAAACATAATGGACCAGTGACAGATGAAGACTTATACGAAGAAGTAAAAAAGGCAACAAATTATGAAGTACCTTTTTCTGATTTTCTTAAAGCACTCATGAAGCTTGAGATGAGAGGTTATATTACGGTAACACTAATAAAAGAGAATGTCAGAATGATCACTTATATAGGTGATAAAGAATAGGTGTAGACTTATCCGAGCTAGTAGAGGATATAAAGAGAGAGCTCAGTTTTGGAGAGTTGAAGGGGAAAAAAATAAGTATTGACGCGTATAATGCTCTTTACCAATTCCTCGCAGCTATTAGACAACCAGATGGAACACCTTTAATGGACTCACAAGGTAGAGTCACAAGTCACTTAAATGGAATTTTTTATAGAACTATAAGTGTCTTAGAAGAGGGAGTCATTCCAGTTTACGTCTTTGATGGAAAGCCTCCTGAGCAAAAAAGCGAAGAACTGGAGAGGAGGAGAAAAATAAAAGAAGAGGCTGAGAAGAAACTAGACCAGTTAAAGAAAGAAGGAAGCAGTGAAGCAAAAGAGTTAAAGAAGTATTCTCAGATGTCTATAAGGTTGACTAACGAAATGGCCGGAGAGAGTAAGAAACTCTTAGAACTGATGGGTATTCCGACAATACAAGCTCCGAGTGAAGGCGAGGCTGAAGCTGCTTATGTTAATTCTTTGGGTCTCACATGGGCAACTGGGAGCCAAGATTATGATTCTCTGCTTTTTGGAGCTACACGTTTGGTTAGAAACCTAACTATAACTGGGAAAAGAAAATTACCTAAAAAAGACGTGTACGTAGAAATTAGGCCAGAACTCATTGAGCTTTCAGATCTACTTAAGAAGTTAGGAATAACCAGAGAGCAGTTAATTGACGTTGCCATACTGATAGGTACAGATTACGATCCTGATGGAGTTAAGGGCATAGGTATAAAGACAGCATATAGAATAATTAAAAAGTATGGTAAGATAGAAAATGCTATAGAAAAAGGTGAAATACCTAAGCAAAAAATCACATTTAATGTTGAGGAAATTAGATCTCTATTTTTAAATCCAAAAGTAGAAAAGCCGAATACAGACCTGGAATTGAAAGATTGTGACGAGAAAGGGATCGAGGAACTTCTTATTAAGCAGCACGACTTCAGTGAAGAAAGAGTAAAGAACGCTATAGAAAGATTGAAGAAGGCAAAAAGAGAGGCTAAAGGTGCTGAGAGGCAAAAAGGACTCGATCAATGGTTTTGAGTAAGGACCTTGATTTAACGCATTATTTTCACTCTCTAAGCACGCTTTATCTTCATGTTCTCTTTTTATTGAAGGTTATGCGGGGGGTGGGACTTGAACCCACGCAGGCCTACGCCAGCGGAGCATACTGCTCTGAATGAGTCTCAGTCCGCCCCCTTTGACCTTGCTCGGGCACCCCCGCACTTACATTATTAACCGATATACAATTAAAAGTTTACGATAATAGGTATTTTTATGTATCTCAGATCTTTGATTTTTTAGCTGGGTTTAAACGTTCCTACCTCCTCTGGTTCCTCATACCATTTAACTCTCCTTCCTATCTTAGCTCTCATTTTCCATTTAACGGACTTAGGCTCTTCATCAATTACTTTCCTAAGTTTAACAAGTTTATCAGCGATGCATTTTGGAGGATTAAATTCCCTGAGTAGTTTATCTATGTTATCTGTAACAGTAGTATAAAATCCCCAATCATCAGATAAAACTTTACTAATATATTTAACATCTATTGTCTTTTCATTATCCTTATCTCCAAGCTGTAGGTCATAAAGCAAAGCGAAAATATCCTTGACGTCGTTTTCTGTAATTTTAACTATTTGTAGCTTAGTTAATAGTAAGTCTGAGGGCGGAATCGTAATCTTCATAATACCAAGTCTGTCCTTAAATGACATTTTATGACACATCTCGAATTCATCTAGAAATACATCAACATTAGAATTAAGCTCGGGATCATAAAAGATTAGTCTCCTATCTCCGTGTAATGCATTAAATCTTTTGTTACTTTCCATTCCAAAATTCTCAAGTAATTCCGTTATTTTCTTGCTCTGTTTTGAAAGACCGAAAAAATCAATATCTTTATAATTTCTAGGGAATTTTTCAGCTCCTTTTGGTGCGAGTATAGCTACAGCAGCTCCTCCTATTAATCTCAATAGAATTTCTCGTTTATTTGCCTCCTCTACTATGGTTAGTCCTCTTTGTAATAATTTTTCTTTAGTTATGTTACCTATCCTACTCCACCTTCCCATCTTATTATAAGTTTAATCTTATTTATATCCGTTATACTTCTTCTTTAAACTTTTATTAACAACTGCGTAAGCCAGACCGTAGGGTAATCCGAGCACTAAACTCAAACCTGGAAGTAAATTAAGAAGATACTTTTTAGGCGATTTGTAATATTTCAGTCCAAATGCTATTACAGGCAAATATAGAAATAAGATTAAAGGAGATGTAAATAATGAAATTATTGGAATTACATAATAGCTTCCGTAATATGTATAACCAGTTAACATTTGAAATTGTGTTAAACCGTCGAGTACTAGCATCATATCATATTTTGATCTCCACAAATTTCTTCTTGCTTCCTTTAGTGAGGACATTAAATTCTCTCTAGCATGAACCTTATTAAGGTGCAAGCACCTACCTTTAGTTGGTTTAACAATATATCCTTCTTTTTTAAGCTTAGCATATAGCCAGACATCTTCGTCTCTCTCATATCTCTCGTCAAAGTAACCTACTCTTTTAATTACATCTAAATTAAGTGCTGAACATCCTAGATTCGGGTTTTCTTCAAGAGAATCTGAATCAACTTCTATTTCCTTTTCATCATAAGCATAGTGCATCCAGGTAAACGTGACCCCGTTCTTAAGGTTTTCAATCATTCTCGGAAGAGCTTTTTCAGATGGTATCACATCACTATCCAACATTACAACGTAGCTTTCATTGGCTAATTTAAGCATTTCATTTCTTAATTTAGCCATGTTTACTTTTTTGAATCTCTTTGCAGTTACATGATTAACACTATATTGAGAAATAACTTTAGCTAGATCCTCTCTTTCGGAGTTATCGTAAACTATGATCTTGTAATTCAGACTATTAGCCAATGCGGAAACTTTTTTCAGAACAGAGTCCAGCCAATCAGCTCTGTCTCCCGGACCAACAGGTATAATTATTTCAACCACGAGTTTAGACTAAATTGAGTGGGATTAAAAGTATAGCCGTAATAGCTCACGGTTACTCCAATGAAAAATTCTCAGGAGAGGGAAAAGTATATCATGAAGTGATCAGGGCTCTACAAGACTCCAATTTAGGTAAAATACAGTTAGTAACTTTCTCTAAACCTAAGAGATATTTACCTTTCGAGGTGAAATATGTTGTTCCTTTTAGGATCACGAAATTTGACAAATATCAACGTCTTCTAACCCTATGGAAAGCTAGAAGCCTAACTCCTTCGATCTTCGTTAACCTCAGTGGTACGCTGTTAAAGTTATCAGACATAGCACCTCACTTAGCTTATTCTGCGGCACCAGCGTTCACCACACCCGGCAAGTATTCATCTTCTATATTTTGGCGATTATACCTTTACCCATTTGAAAAATATGTGAAAGCTCACTTGGATAAGAACGCTATTATAATATCTAACTCTCACTATTCTGCGAGAAAAATCGAGAGCTTAGGATTAAATGTAAGGACTGTAATTTACCCTCCCGTAGATGTTGAGGAGTTCATCACAAACAAACTTGATTCCAATAAGGAAGAAGCTATAATAACTGTAGCTAGGATAGAGAGAGGCAAAATGTTAGAAAATACTATAAATATAGCTAGATTAACTAAATTAAAAACGTATATAGTTGGTTCTTTAAGTGATAAAAATTACTTAGGAAAATTAAGAGAGATTTCTAAGGGCCTTGAGGTAGAATTCCTTACTGACCTTCCTAAAAGAGAACTGGTGTCACTAATGCAAAGGGTGTCTGTGTATTTCCATCCCACTGTAGGAGAGCACTTTGGTATACCGATTGTTGAGGCAATGGCTTCAGGGACGATCCCGATAGTTCCTTCTGAAAGTGGAGCTTCGGAAATTTTACCTAAAGACTTGAGCTATAGTTCATTAGAAGAGGCTGCAGAAAAGGTCAAAAAGTACGTCAAAGGATGGAATAATCTTAGAAAAGAACTCATAGAAAAATCAATGTCTTTTTCCTCTTCCAATTTTAGAACCAAAATTATTTCGATAATATCTGAGATAATAAAATAAGTTATGCGGGGGGTGGGACTTGAACCCACGCAGGCCTACGCCATCGGGGTACTTACCTTTGGGGTCCTAAGCCCGACCCCTTTGACCTTGCTCGGGCACCCCCGCACTTAATGAAATCGAGTATTCAGGTAAAAAACTTTATGCGAAAAAATTAGTCTTTAACTGTCTCCAACATAGACACAATGTTCCAGATAGAGATTCGAGTATGAGTAGGCATATTAGGATCCTGACTTATTTCCTCCAAAATTCCTATTGCATTAGCTGCCCTAACAGCGGGGCTCAACGTCTGATCTTGTAAGTTCCTTATCGCGTCAGTTGCTGCTCGCCTAATATTCCTTGGTACTCCAGTATCATTCACAATTTTTTGAAGCATAACTATTGCTTGTTTTATCTTAGCCTCGTTGTCGTAAAGTGATGCCATTGAAATCTCACCGATTCAATTATTAGTACTTATGGTTTTTTAGTTTATTACCCATTTTATATTATTGGTTATTATGACAACCACAGATTCGGTAAAGAAAGCTGCTGACCTCCTGAGACAAGGAGCCACAATGTTAGATATGGCGTGCCCTTTATGCCATATGCCTTTATTTAGGCTTAAGAACGGAGATATTGTATGTCCAACTCATGGAAAGGTTTATGTAGTAGAGAACGAGGAGGAAGAAAAGAAAATTACTGGTGCTATAACGTTAGATAAACTGGAAAACACTCTGTATAAGGGAATAGAATTTCTAGATCAACGGCTTAACAAAGATCCTCTTGATATTGATACTATAAATCAAGTGATAAGATATTTAGAAGCTATTGAAAGAATAAATAGAATTAAAGGGTTAATAAATAAGAATAAATGATTGAATATACTTCTTCGACTACGTCATTTAACGACTTCTCCGCGTTAACCATTACTATGTTTTTCTCTCTTCTAGCAAGCTCAAGATACTTCTCCCTTACTATTGTAAGACTTTCTATTTTTTCCTTAAAATTGAACTTATCGTTTTTCTGAATTCTTTGCAACGCTTTGTTAGGAGAGATATCCAAAAGGATAGTGAGAACTGGTTTCGGAAACTTTGAATTTACAGTTTCTATCCAGTTCTCCTCTATACCTAGGGCTGACTGATATGCAATAGAGGAATAAATATATCTGTCCATAAGAATAACGTCAGGATTCTGATTTATTAACTCTCTTAAATGATATGCCCTATCCGCAGCGAACAGTAACGTCAATGCGATTGGATCTTTCCAACCACTCTTCTCTATAAGACTTGTGATCTCATTAGTAAAAGGTTCCCTCGTGAGAACTATATTCTTACTACTAAACCGGTTTTTCAACCTCTGATAAACCATATTTGCTACTGTTGTCTTACCTGAGCCATCTATCCCTTCGAACGAGATTATTCTAAGCATTTTCTCACCCTTACTCTACTCTCGGTGAAGTTTTCGTTTAACCTAAATTCCCCCAATATCACCCCATCGAAATTTTCCACTGGTGTAAGAATTTCGACAATACCTAAATCCTCTTTTATATCTTTAATTAAACCAGCTCCTACTGTTTTCCCTTTATACGTTAAGCCCAAATAAAGTCCGAAGAGTTCAGTTCTGTCAACGTATAGTCCTTCACAAGGTTTTTCATCTATTAATTGTACATACTGGTTCCATGCCCTTATTAGGTTCTTAGAAATAGGTGTTCCGACAACTGTTCTCATATCGATCACATTTACTTTAGCGTTACTGAAATAATCTCTGTATTTCCTTGATCTATATTCTCTTCTCTTATTTCTGCTCCGATCTACGTTAAGCGGAAAAGGCTTTAATAACTTGACCTTTCTTAGTAAGTCTCTGGGCATATCTTTAATTATCCTTTGATCGAACACGAGAATGTAATCTGGATCTATTGTATAAATTAGTTCAAGCTTATGCCTATAAGCGTGAAACCCCCTAACCCATCCATCGCTATCTATGACTACGTTGTCTGAATTGATTTCCTTAAGTGTAAGTAGTACTAGAAATATATGTAATCTCGGATTTGTTGATGGTGTTATACTTCCTAAAAATTCAATACCATCTATTCTACGTTGTGAAAGAAGTAACTTTTTCGAAACATCCTTAGAATATGCAATGAAAGCTGGCAAAAATATTGACGATTGTCCGACATCGGAATCTATTATAGAACTTCCATATAAGTTTGCTAGAAAATTAGAAAAGTAAGTTTTTCCAGAATTTTCATCACCTAACACTATTATTTTTCCTCCAGATATTTCCTTTGCAATATTATACCATCCTAATGTTTTATATGACTGAATAATCTTACAGTTACTTTCTATCTCTGAGTTAGTTAAAGATGTCACAGTAAAGTAATTATCGGAGTTTATATCTAGCTTATCTCCTGCCCCTAACTCTATCCCTGATATCATTATTTTACCGTCTTTCACGTAGAGATCACAAGGACCTTGTATCACAACATCATAATCCGTTATTATTTTCATGAAGCTGACCTAAGTGCTATGATATAAGCCGCCCTAACATCTCTGTCTTTTATTTTGACAAACGGATTTCCAGAGGAACTACTTTTAGACTCATTAACCATCTTAGCTTGTTCAAAGTTCATCTTTACGATTCTGTAGACTAATTCACCTATTTTGTTACCTCCGCCTATTCCGATCTTAAGAGACTTATGAGGATAAGTTTGTATAATTTCTGATAATTGTTCGTTTACATCTATTACATTAGCGTTTCTACTTTCTATTAGTTCACCATCCCCTATCACTGCAATAGACAATTTATCCTTGTTAGTGTCTATTCCAATAAGTAGTTCATTAAAATATTGCTTACCCTTTATTTCACATAAAATTCTACCTAATAATACGTTCAATGGTACGAAATTAATATCTTCATCCTTAATTATTATTTCTCCGTCATCTGAGATTTTTATTCCCCTCTCTTTAAATACTCTTACTAAATCTCGATATTTCTTAGCATCAGATACCTTTATTGCAACCTTTTTTACCACAATTACTTAATTAATTCAGAGGAATTTAAAGATTTGAAGATTAGCGATTATATTTTCCAGAAGGGAAATATTGTTTCAATATACGGAGAGGCTGGTACTGGTAAGACTATTATAGGAGTACATGTAGCCTTAGAATTAGGAAATAGCCTTTATATTTCAACTAAGGACTCAAGCTACAAAGCAAGAGTGGAAAAATTAAAGGGAAGACCTGATGTTTATTTCACTCAAGCCCTTACCCAGCCTGAAATAATCTCAGCAATATTAAAAGCTTCTCAGCTGGGTTTACAATTAATTGTTATTGATCCCGTAAACTATTTGTATAAGATATCTAGGAGAAAAAAGGATTTAGAATTACCACTAATTTTATGTCAAGGGTTTAGTAAAAATGGGATTAATAACAATAACAAAGTGTTATTATTATGGGATATTTCAGGAAATAACAGGGTAGCAGGTGAGTTATTTATGAGGAGATTTTCTGACGAAGTACTGAGGATAACAAAAGGTGAAATCATTGGTAACTTAAGGGTTTGTAAATTTAGGATATTGAACTCTGGTGTTGTAGGGTGCTTATAGCCGCATTACTAGTAGGAATTGTATATTATTTACCCGCATTAGCTGCAAACGGTAGTGCACCCTTCGTCAAAAAGGGTACACCCATCGACTTTAGAAAAAAACTTAATGACGGTAGGAGGATTTTAGGAGATGGAAAAACCTTTGAAGGTTTACTATTAGCAGTCACTTTTGGTACGACTGTTGGGGCAATTATCTCCAGATTTTTAGGAGATGAATGGATATTTATTGCATTTTTTGAAAGCTTAGCTGCAATGATAGGGGATATGATAGGTGCTTTTATAAAGAGAAGACTCGGAATGGAAAGAGGACAGAGAGCTCCGTTACTAGACCAACTTGATTTCTTTGTATCTTCGACCTTAGTCTTAGTCTTAATGCACGTGAAGATCCAGATTGTTCAAATTTTATTTATAGGAATATTAATAATATTTCTTCATTTATTTACCAACTACGTTGCTTTTCGATTAAAAATAAAAAGTGTCCCGTGGTAATTATTAATCATGCCAAAAAGAGGGAGTGAAAAAACTTATTCCACACTTAATAATGCTTATGTATTAATAATATTGATTGTCCTCATGGGAATTACTATATTAGGAGCGATAGCTTTCCCATATTATATTTCTCCAATAACCTACTCTAATGGAGGAGCTCCTCAGGCTGGTGGGATCGCTGTTCTTGCAGCAATTATAATTATGGGTGCTATTGCAGGTGTTTATTTCATAGAAAACAGAAATTATGAACTTGGTGGAATCCTTTTAATAATGTCACTACTTATCGTAGCAGTTTATGTATGGGTATCGTACGGTTCTAATGCAATTAAATTTATATTTAACATCTGACAGTGTGAAATGTGATTATCAATGGAACCAATAAAAATTACGCTCTCTAGTGGTAGGGAAATTATAATTGATGAAAACGCTGTTAAGATTCTTAATGAATATGTTAGAACACAAATGACACTAGAACAATTAGCAAAGAAATTAAATCTTACTGGATGGGAAGAGGCATACGATCTAATAAAACAGCTCCCATCTCATATAATGTGGACTCCTATATCTATCCTTAATAAAATGAGTAATTCCACAAAAGGAAGCTAAAATCTAACTTGTTTTTGAATCAAACTTTTCTGTAGCACTCAGGTCTTGATTCATATATTAAGCCCTGCTTTCTCATATCCGTAATTAGTTTTTCTATGCTTTGTTTATCTATACCGATGCTTTCACCTTCTTTAATTATATCTTTAACCTTAGCACACTCATTAATGGATAACGTATCAATTATTTCGAGGATTTTCGCCATTTTCTCTCTTGCACTCTTAGGCTTACCAGTCATTATAGTGTCTATATCAATTTTACCTGACTCCACATCTAATCCTACGTTTTCTAAGAAGATTCTCATAATATTAATAGCCCTCTCAGCGTCTTCTTTAGTTACCTCACTTTTCAACGCCATTTTAGCATAGGCCTCGGATATTCTTATTAACGCTTCCAACTGACGGGGTGTAATCATAATTGGGGAATCTACACTTTCTACACTTTTACGTCTCATCTCTACGAAGAAATCTTGCAATAATTTTTTCGCCTCTTCACTTAGCTTTGGTGAGACGTTCTTCCTAGCATAGGCTATATATTTCTTCAATAAGTCTATATCAATTACACTTTGTGTATTGTTTCTATTTCCATGAACATTAAGAATGTGTGATGCTAGATATACATCGGATTCCCCAGGGTTATCAATCAAGATAAATATCAGGTCGAACCTTGAGAGTATCGTAGGAGGTAGATTAATGTTCTCTGATATTCCTCTTTCCTTTATGTATCTTCCTAATTTAGGGTTACCTGCAGCAATAACCGTAGCTCTCGCATTTAACTTTGCTACAATACCAGCTTTAGCGATTGAGACTGTTTGTTGTTCCATAGCCTCATGAATAGCTACTCTATCATCATCTCTCATTTTGTCTATCTCGTCAATTACGGCCACTCCTCCATCCGCTAGGACTAAAGCACCTGCCTCTAAGTAAAAATCCCCGCTATTTTTATCTCTGGTTACAGTCGCCGTTAATCCCGCTGCCGTAGAACCTTTGCCAGTAGTATAAACTGCTCTGGGTGCGACCCTTGATGCAAACTGTAATATCTGTGACTTAGCTGTACCTGGATCTCCTATAATTAAAACGTGAATATCGCCTCTTATTCTAGTTCCGTCATTTAATAGTTTACTAACACCTCCAAATAACGCAAGGGCTATTGATTCTTTTATTTCCCAATGACCATATATAGATGGGGCTATTGAGGATATTATTTTCTCCCTTATCCATGGATCCTTAGCTAACTCCTTAATTTTCTTTTCATCTTCTTCGGATATTTTAACCTCGTCTAGTACTTTTTGAGATATCTCGATGCTATTAACTTTAAGGTAGAAATCAAATACGGACTTACTTCCTCTTTTTATTTGTGAATCTTTCTTAATCTCTAAAATTCCTACAATTTTCACCCTATCACCTGGTCTTGCTACGTCCACCAAATCGTCTTCAAACACAACTTCCAATTGTCTTGGTAATTGTCCGGGTGGTATTTCTTCTGGTCTTTCTTGTACCACTGCTTTCTGATAATCAATGAAAGTTGATTTGTCTTCAATTAATCTAAATTGCCCAGCTTTACCACATACTGGACATGTGGAAGGTAATTCTATTATTTCACCCATATCGTCATCAGGCCATGAAAATTCTTGCATACAATCAGGGCTTATATGCTGATAAACAGCCTTGCTAAGTCGTTCCTTCACTGGTGTAGACTTTACTAAGATCCCTTCTATCGCGATAAGTTTACCAATATCATTACTTCTTATTTTCCTTAGTTCTACGACTCTAGGTATATTTGTTACCCTAAGGTGAATATTTGATATTTCGTATTGAAATTGCGGATCTTTTTCTATTATGTAATCATAAATTTTTCTTTCAAGAATGGGAATGATCTCTTTGGGAGAAGTTATTAAGAGAGTAGCCAGTTCTTGATTAAAAGAGAATAAGTCTGCAAAATTTACATAGAAGCTTTTCTTTCTATAAGCTATTATTTCATTAATTTGATTTAAATAGGATTTACCTCTGTTGTCCTTAAAGGTAGTAATAAATTCTATGAATAATTCTCCATAGTCAACTTGTTTAGCTTCCAATTATATCACCTATTCCGCGTTCAATTACACTCTTTATTGTTTTATACACTAAAAATTCTTCATTAGTCATTCTATCAATCAAACTTTCATCTGAAATATTGAGAAATGCTAACTGCATAATTTTCCTGATTCTGATAGAGACTATCTCATTTACCACTTGGTCTAATTTTCTAAGTAGCTCTAGTGCTTGTAAATCATTTTTTCTTTTTAATTCATCCCTTAAAAGTTGAACTCGATGATAAAAATCCTTAGGAAGAGCTGAAAGAGATGCTGGGGTATTTATTGTTTGCTTCTCTTGGAATAGGATTCTGCCGAGTTCATCAATGCTAATCACATCAGTTATTTTAACAACGTTTCTCTCTTGTAATACTATACCTAACCACGTAGATACCTCATCTTCACTACCTTTTGATAGCACAATTTCTTCAAACCCATTGTCATATGGACCCCAATCATCTAATACTAAGACCTTTTTTTTAGTAAGCATCATAACCCTATTAATAGCTTTTATCTTAGTAGTAATCACAAGTTAAGGTTTGTATAGTAGTGCTTAAAAGGTATACTATTGTGAACCCAGTTCTTTTAGTAACTGCTAGAAAGAACAAGGAAAATAAATGTATTATCGAGATCATGAATAGAATACTAATTAGAGATATAAATGCTAAGATTGAAGAAGTAGTAAAAAATGTGTTTTTAGTGTACTCCAGCTTATCCCCAATGGAGACATATGGACTTTTATTTTCTGCTCGCCCATCCTGTATTGCTAAAGTATATCCAATCCATTTCATGATTCCGAGTACTCAAGAGGAAGAAATTATTCGGAAGACTATTGAAAACGCTAAAAAAATTGTGAAGACTTCGTTTTACGTAGATTGTCACAAGAGGGGAATTGAAGTAAATTGCAGACAAATTGAGATAGGTATAGGGTTAGGTCTAAAGGGTTACGCTAAAGTTGATTTTAAGAAACCGGATTTTGTAGTTGTTATTAACGTTATTCCTAATTTAGCTACAGTCTCATATGTTAAAAATACTTTCGGCTAACTCTCTCAGTTATGAAATATATAGTATTACTCGAAAATTAGATTTAGGTGAAAGTTTTGGTTGACATCAAAGACTTGATTGAAAATACCATTGAAGGTAGTACAGTGTTTAATAATCTATCAGTTCTTAATCCAGAACACATTCCTGCGAACTTACCCCACAGAGAGACACAAATAAAAGAACTTACTGTTTCGTTCAAAGATCTTATATTAAACCCTGGAGGAACTTCTATAAGGACAGTAATAGTAGGTAGAACCGGTACTGGAAAGACTGTAACCGCCAAGAAATTCGGTAAGGAAATTCAAGATATTGCAAATAAAAAAGGGATAAGGTTATTCTACGTTCACGTTAATTGCCATAGGCAAAGAACTCTTTACCTTATGCTAATGGAGATAGCTCAGAGTCTAAGGTTACCTTTACCTAACAGAGGCCTTTCCTCGCAAGAAACTTTCAAGTTAATTTACGACTACTTAGAGAGGAAAAATATACATCTACTATTAACCTTAGACGAATTTGACTATTTCATTAGTACATCTCCCGTGGAAGATATATATTTCTTGGTAAGGATATATGACGAATTAAATGTAAACGTAAAAAGACTTCACTATATCTTTATAGTTAGAGAACTGACAAGCCTTTCAAGTCTTGATAAGAGCATTAAAGACCACATAATTAAGAACGTTATAGAGTTTCCGCCTTATAGTTCTTTCCAACTTTATGATATATTACAAGACAGAATAGTTAATGAAAAAGCATTTAAACAAAACGCCGTTACTGACGAAGCAGTCAAGTTCATTTCTGACATTCACGGAGCGGATAAAGGAGGAAGTGGAAACGCAAGACTTGCGATAGAAACATTAGAATTAGCTGGAAGAATAGCGGACGCCGAAAGTTCGCCTATAATAACAATTGAGCATGCAAAAAAAGCTAACTCAAAAATTAACCCAGAAATAAGCATTATCACAGATACGATAAGAGACTTGGACTTACATTACTTACTTTTACTAAAAGCAATCTCGTCTTTACATAAAAAATACGAAGAGGACTTCTTCTCTATGGGAAAAGTAGAAGAAGAGTACAGAAATATAAGCTCTTTATTAGGTGAAGAACCCAGAAGACATACACAGTTATTCGAATATATTAGGAGGCTAAAGCTAATGGGACTAATAATAACTCGACACAGTGGTAAAGGAATGAGAGGAAGAACTACACTTATATCCTTACCAGTTCCAGTCTCAGTGGAGTTAGAAAACCTTCTGGATCAGGAAATAAAAAGGAGGTTACAGAAATCACAAGTGAACTCCTAAATTCAGAAATTATAAGAATACTCTTTATCTTATTCAAGGAAGAAGAAATAAGCATAAGTAAGCTGTATAAAAAAACAAGAATTGATTATAAAAAACTAGAAAAAGATTTAGAATTGCTTGAAGACAAACACATCATTGAGATAATAAAGGGTGATAAGTCTAAAATAATTAGACTAAACTACTCAAACCCTAAAGTGATAATATTAAAAAACTTGTTTGAGGAATTGGAAAATATATGACAGAAGCAAAAATAGTAGACATTTCTAAGAAAGACGTAATCTTAAGGGAAGCTATAGCAGAGGGTTTTATAAAACTTAAGAAGGAGAC
>NZ_JBBHKR010000097.1:0-10864 GCF_037389425.1 Stygiolobus sp. CP850M | reverse complement strand
AAAAGAACATTTGATAGCAGTACCCGAGTTCGCCTTCGGAGCTATGGAAAATTGGGGTGCGATAACTTTCAGAGAAACAGCACTATTAGCAGACGAGAATTCCTCTTTTGCACAGAAGAGAGGAGTTGCCAGTGTTGTTGCTCATGAACTAGCTCACCAGTGGTTCGGGAACTTAGTGACCATGAAGTGGTGGGACGACTTATGGTTGAACGAGAGTTTTGCAACATTCATGAGCTATAAAGCTGTAGACGCACTATTCCCTAACTGGGACTTCTGGGCTAAGTTCTTAATGGATGAGACTAGCGGAGCTATGTTCAGGGACTCCCTCTTCACGACTCATCCCATAGAGACTCATGTTGAGACGCCTGAAGAGGCGGAACAGATTTTCGATGATATAAGTTACGGAAAGGGAGCAAGTATACTCAGGATGATAGAGGCTTATATTGGTAAAGAGGCTTTCCAAAAGGGTATTCAGTACTACCTTCAGAAGTATAAGTTCTCAAATGCTTCCGGTAGTGATTTCTGGACTAGCTTAGAGGTAGGCTCAGGACAACCTGTGAGTGAAATAGTAAAGGACTGGATTACAAAAGACGGGTACCCGTTAATTCAAGTTACAGTAGAGGATAAAAGAATTAAGCTTACGCAAGAGAGGTTCGCCCTAACTAATGGGACACCCAGAGTTTACACAATACCCATAACTCTTGAAGTTAACGGTAAAAAGTCTACCTTCTTGATGAAGGATCAGAGTGCAACTATTGATATCGGAGAAGACGTGAAATCGTTAAAGTTAAACATTGACAGAACTGGTTTTTACCGTGTAATGTATGACGATGTGAGTTTGTTCTTCGAGTCGAACCCCAACCATCTGGAGAGATGGGGATTGTTAGATGACTATTATAACATGTTAATGGCTGGAAAAGTTGACTATAAGACATATGAAAATGTAGTGAGGAGTTTAATGAGTGACGATAACTACTTAGTAGTCGATGAGATCAGAGGAGAACTATTCGGACTGTGGAGTGTTAACACGTCTAAATATACGCTGATACATGAGTTCTTAGAGTTGCAGACTCCCCATTGGGCTAGTAAAAAGGACGAGAACTCAAGAAGGATTTACGGTAACTTGCTAAAGACATATGCTTACGTAGATAACAAGTTCGCTCTAGGTTTAGCCGTTGCCTTTGAGGGCTACGATAGACTTGACCCCAACATTAAGGAAGCCGTAGCTACTGCGTATGCAATAGCACATGGTGAAGAGGCATACGATGAATTATTGAAGAAGTATAGAAGTGAAAAGTTCGATGAGGAGAAGATTAGACTACTAAATGCGATGTTGAGCTTCAGAGAGCCTTATCTCGTAGTAAACACTTTAAGTTTAGGTCTCACCGGTGAAATTAAACGGCAAGATACGGCGAGGATATTACCGTTGGTTGCAAGAAATCCGTACACGAGGTTTGCAGTGTGGAAGTGGCTAGAGACTTACATGGACTATTTGAGAAGTGTTTATGAAGGGACAGCAATTCTGGGTAGGTCTCTTAGAGGAGCAATACCTTACTTAGGCGTAAGTGTGAAAGAGGTAGAAGAGTATTTCTCAAGTAGGAAGTTTAGTGATATACAAGTAGAAATAGACACCGCATTAGAAATACTCAGAGTTTTAAGAAGACTTGCTTAATAACCTTACTACGTAGTCTACTTCCTCTTTTTTAACCTTTTCATAGAACGAGACTTTTTCATTTTTTGAGTCATCAGACAAGGGTAGTGAAGTCACGAATCCTTCGTCACCGTTGTATACTAATGTAAAGTACACACCTGGGTTAAGAAAGCACTTAAGGTTCTTTTGTATCTCTTGCCTAATGTTATTAGTCTCTTGTAATCTTTGATCGAGGCTTTGTTGTTGTATTGCTATTGTAGAGTTAAGTTCAGCTATTCTCTTTTGGAACTTCATAACTGCATAAGCAGAAATGATAATTAATATAACGAGTGGAAGAACAGCTACATAAACGGAGGTATTTAGCACTTTATGAATTAGCAAGAAGGCTGAAACACCTACTGCTGTTAAAATAGCTGGTGTAATAATTCTGAGTCTCATTAATCTAACTTGTTCTCGCTTATGCTTCTCTCTTTCCTTCATTAGTTCGTTTATTTCGTCCATTCCGTAGGATTTCTTTTTATTTTCAAACCAGCTTGCCCAATCGGGATTACTGGTTATTACTGTAGTATTAATACCCCTCGAAGCTCTATCCAACAGTAAGGACGCAAAATCATAATCGAAGTTAGGGGATATAACGGTTATCTCCTTATCAGCATTTAAAATAACTTGTCTAGCTCTCTCTAGGATTTTGGTTGAAAGTAAAAAATCCAAACTTTTTCACCTTTATATTATAACAATCCCGGGGCTCAAAGGTAACGCTAACTCTTTCTTTCCTTTAATATCTGGACTCAACTGGTCCTTAGCATCGTATATTACTATCTCGGTCAAGTTCAGTTTATTCATGATGAACTTAAGATTTGATACTAGCACTTTTTCCTCGTCAAGGTCGTTCTGTAGATATAATTCTCTGACCAGATATGGTAATTCGGATGCTACCTCGTATAATTTCTTTGACACGGAGTCCTCTCCCACCTCACTTATAAAGTCTCTCAACGTTTTTCTTTCTTGTATAGCTCTTATCGCCCTTCTTAATATCTTCTTTAGCTCTTGATCACTATTTACATAAATTACTAGCTTTTCAGGTTCCTTATTCATACTAGCGGATAGCTGATTTATTTTATCGACTAATAACCTCAAATATTCTATTTCTAACAACGAACTTCCTTCATATTTTAAATCAGAAGGCTCAGGAAACTTTTGAGTGACTACAAAACTATCGTTGAAGTAATGCCAAAGCTCTTCAGCTATATGTGGGGTGAATGGAGCCATCATTCTTATCCATGCGGATAAAACGCTTACCAAAATGTCCCTATTGACAATTCCATTAGTTAATTCTACATAATCTTTCACTGTCTCATACATGGTGTAGTAAACGATAATGTACGCTGACCTTAAATCTAACTTATCTACATACTCATCTACTTTCTTCACGAAATCAGACACTATTGATGAAAGCCACAAATCCGGTTTCCTGAATTCTTGGGTTGAAGGAGCTTTTAACAAAGCAGCAATGTAGTCGTGGATATGTTTGAGCTGATCCGCTATACTTTTGGCTATCGACGCGTTGAACTCAATATCGTCGCCTATGGAAGATGTAGAAGTTAAAGCTAACCTGACCGTATCAACACCGTATTCGCTAATTGCTTTTGATAGAGGGTATATGTTTCCGAAACTTTTGCTCATCTTCTTTCCTCCTACTCTGATAAAGCCGTTAGTGACTATTTGCTTCGGTAGTAAGTTTTCACCGAATATGGCGACATGATGATAGATGTAGTATGCTAAATGATTCTGAATCAGATCCCTTCCACTGTGCCTAGAATCTACTGGATACCAGTAAGTGAACTCTTTCCTTATGTCGTTTACTTCGGCTCCTAACTCTGGTTGGCTTCCTCTACCTAACATCACGTAGTCCCAGAACTTATCATCTAGTTTATTTAAGTCTAAATTCCTTATCTTATGAGATATTGTGTAGAAAGCAGTATAAATAGTAGAGTCACTGAGACTATCTATTATTTCCTTATCGTCCCAGGGTAATCTCACTCCTAGTCCTCTTGACCTAGTAAATGCTCTGGGTTGCATATTGAAGACGACTTTCTCCATTTCTCTTCTAGTGTCTTCAGGTACGAACTTTATTTTTTCCAATGCTTTCAGCGTTGATGCCTTCCAAATACTATTAGAATAGTTTACGAACCACTGTTCATCAACTAATTTTACGACTATTTCTGCTCCGCATCTACAATATATGGGGCCGTTCGTTATTTCATAAATTGTAAAATGTGAGTCTAAGTTTTTTAATATTTCAACTACTGCTTTTCTAGCTTCCCTAACACTCTTGTTTAATACCCTTTCCTTAACCACGTCCTTGAGGAAACTGGGAACGTAATCTAGTATATCCTCTCTTATTACACCTTTATGATACTCTGTTCTATAAAGCGTATCTATGTAGTCCTTTAACTCCTGAGGATTTGTCGTCTGTGCTAACGCAAGAACTTCTGATGCTGGTATGTCTCCGTAATCATCGGTATAGATCACCGGTATAATCTCAAAGCTTTCACCCAGTTCGGTTAGAGCTAAGTAATGGATCGGCTCATGTGCAGGAACCGCCATTACTATACCTGTACCTTGCTTCGGCTCAACGTACTTACTCTTTATAATTTTCATGTCCTTATTGGTTAATGGGTTCTTCACTCTGAAAGTGAGAAATTCGTCTGACTTTACTGACCTTTCTACCTCTAACTCTATCTGATATTTTAACTTCTCGTAAGCGTATCTAGATAAGACGACCTTTTTACCTCTCTTTTTATCTACACTTATTACGTACTCCGTGTTTGGGTTAATTAACAAGGCTATCGCTCCGAAAACAGTTTCAGGTCTTGATGTAGCAGCGGGGAAAAAAAGACCCTCCTCTGACGGAAAGTAAATTACGTCAACGTCTATTATTTCTGGTTCTATGTCTCCTCTAGTGTCGTGCATTCCTACGGGGAATTGGTCGTTTGGACAATAGGCTAATGCGGATTTTTCCTTCTTTAAGAATCCCATCTCCATTAGCTTTTTGTACTGCCATTGGACAAACTTCTCGAAATAAGGATCTACTGTGGTAAATTTCCTTCTCCAGTCAACGCTTAAGCCGAGGGTCTTAGCAGTTCTTTCCATGTCTCTTGTAAAGTATTCCGCTAAGTACTGTGGGTCGGAGAACTTCTCAACTTCACTCTCAGGTATCCCGTATATCTTAACGAAAGTTGAGATGATATCTTCATCTTTCCTTCTCACCGCTTCAGCTATGGACAGAATCGGAGTACCAGTGTACTGGAACGCAAAGGGAAACAGTACGTTATAACCTTTCATTCTCAAGTACCTAGCGTAGATGTCTCCAGTGATGTAAGTTCTACCGTGACCTATGTGCAAAGGACTATTAGTATAAGGAAAGGCTACTGTTATGAATTTCTTAGGCTTTCCCTCTTTAGCGTCTACTTCGTATAATTTGTTTTCCTCCCATGCTTTTTGCCACTTTGACGCTATTTCGTTTAGGAATGTAGAAACACTCACAATAAGAAAAACGATAAAGGAATATATTAAGGTATGACTTCCGTAGAGTCCTCTGTAGGGTCATATCTCAGATCCTCCAACCTTATTACTCCTTCCTTTATAAGCTCCTTTATTTCGTCAACGCGGGACAAAACTATCCTTAGATATTCCTTCGTAACATCATCAACTATCTTAAACCCTTCTTCACCCCAATACCGCTCATGAATAGTGTAGAGACACCTCCCTCCACAATAGTCCTTAAATTCACAGTTCCTACATTCTTTAGGTAATGGTTCTTCGAGTAACTTAAAGGAGTCTAGTGTTCCTAATTCTGCCCACTTCTCTCTGACAGCTATAGGGCAGGACAGCACTCTACCGTCAGTTGAAATAGAAACACTATCATAGCCAGCACCACAAGCTACACCCCTATATCTCTTAAAGAAATGAGCACTTATCACTCCCAAAAAAGGAATGATCTTAACGATCTTCCCTCTTTCCAACTCACTCATAAAATAATCTACTAACCTCCTTATTCCGGGTAAGTATGAAGAGTAAGCCCAACTCTCGAAATCCCACCTCTCGCTCCATATAACATTCAGTTGCCAGTGGACTTTGTCAAAAACCCCTAGTGACAACAAGTGCATCACTTCTTCATAGATGTCGGCATCTTGAGTTACAGCCATCCTAGCGATTGTTTCAACTCCTAAATTTTTGAGATAAGAGGCGTTCTTAACCACTACTTTATATATTCCCTTCCCTCTGTGCTTGTCTGTTATTTCTTCCCTTCCATCTATAGAAAGCAGGGCTACGTCCATTCTCTTCCAGTAAATCTCAGGGAGTAGTCTTACGGCTATCCCGTTAGTTTGTATCCCCCACCTTTTAGCCCTAACAGTGTCCATTACCTGAATTATAAACTTAGGGTTCATTAATGGTTCTCCACCGTAGAATATCACAGTCGCGTTCGGATCTCTTTCAATGTTTACCTTAAGCTTATTTATATCGTACTTAATGCCCCACGGTACAATCTCCTTAGGGAATGAGCCACCACAGTAGTCACATGCGAGATTACATTTTCCCGTGGTAAGTACTAACCAGAGCATCTAACGACCCAACTCCGCTAATAACTCTTTCATCCACATCATTCCCAGTTTATAATCGTCTACGAATATGTTCTCGTTAAAGGAGTGGATATTAGAACCGTAGTTATCCACTCCGACCCCATCAGCTATTTGTTTAATGTTCAAGTGCCTACTGATCATTTCCATAGGTCCAGTGCCGGGACTGTTAGGTAACACGACGGGTTCAACATTATAGACTCTCTTAGCTGAGTTTATTAAAGCTCTTGCTATCTCACTGTTTATCGACGTTCTGTAAGGTCTTACGGAGCCATACTTTACGATTTCGACTCCGTAAGGAGCTAAATACTCTTTCAGCAGTTTCAGTACTTCCTCAGGGTCTTGATCTGGGACCAACCTGAAGTCTATCTTCACGAAGGAGTAAGATGGTATTACCGTTTTTGAACCCTCTCCAGTATACCCTCCATAAATCCCCGCTATGTTGCACGTCGGTTCCTCTACTAGTTTCACCATTCCTCCCTTCTGAACTTTCTGTTCTATTGCTTGTTCTAGATACTGCTCGTCTATGTTTAAATACTGTTTCTCTTCCTCGGTTAACTTCTTGACTTTATCGTAAAAGTGGGGAATTAAAACTCTTCCGCTCTCGTCTCTCAATGACCTCAGCGCGTAGACTAGATCCCATGCGGGGTTCTCCGCGATCGGTGCATACATAGAATGGAGGTCTTTAGGAGTCTTTTTTCTCAACTCCACATATAATAAGCCTTTAACGCCTAAGACTATTTGGGGAGCGTTGTTAGGAGCCCTACCTGAACCTTCCCATAGTATGTAGTCAGCCTTAAACTTCTCGTGGTAGTCTTTTAGGAAATCCTCCATATTAGGGCTTCCGATCTCTTCCTCTCCCTCGTACAAGAACTTAATGTTTATTTTTAGTTTATTCTCTTTCATCAGGCCTATTATGGCCTGTAACCTTGCGAGCAGTGATCCTTTATCGTCACCGACACCTCTAGCATAGATTTTGTTATCTCTAATAACGGGATTGAATGGATCTGTGTTCCACTTGTCTAACGGCTCTACTGGTTGAACGTCGTAGTGGTTATAAATTAGGAGTGTTTTTGAGCCGCCAACGTTTATTTCTCCGTAAACGTAAGGGTTCTTGGACTTATGTCTTATTAACTCAGCCTCAATACCGTTTTCCTTCATGTAATCTACGAGAAATCTCGCCCCTTCTTCTCCTTTTCCTTTGGCTGATGTGGTGTCTATCTTGAGAAATTCAAACAAGTCCTTGAGATAGTCCACAGTATTTAAACTTCTCTGAGGTAAATTAAGTTATGCTTAAGTATGCCGAATACATTCGCCATGGGCTAGGTGAACCTCTAGGAAACGTTAATGTTTATAAGAAAGTAGAGGACGGAAAGGTTATAGCTATCCTTAAAGTCGTTGTATATAGAAATCAGTCGTTCGCGATTTATGAGACGGATAGGCTAGAGGGAGGCGAGGTAGTTGAAATACTTCCTAACTCGATAACTTCAATAATGAGGGTTGTAGAGAAATATTACGATCCTAAAGTTGACGATATAACTGTCTTAGGTGAGAAAAAATTCGTGGATGACTTCTTGGAAGAATTTAATAAGTTACAACAAAGTGAGTGATCTCAGTCCTCCTAACTGAGATGTGATGTAGGCTAGCGGGAACGAACAGTGAGTGAATAAAAGCAATGAAGAGAAAACTGGGACACCCGAGTGATGAGGAGCCATTCATGCGCTGAGCTTTATATGTGATGCGAGTGGGAGGGGACAACCCATATAATTACATATTCTATTTCATATCCGTCATAGTCCCATACTGGCAGGAATATTACGGTTCCAGGCTTTACGTTACCGAGAATTATGTTAACCTCGTATTCCCCAAAACCGGATACGTTTTTCACGAAGGATACGGAAACATTCGTAGTGATACCATAAATATAATCTGTATAAACTGGGTCGTTATAGTAAGACGTGTTCAGGTAAAGATAAAAGTGTACAGTGGAGTTAGGGCTTCCCTCGATAAAATTAGGTACTACATAAAATACGGTGAGGTACCGAGATTCTACAGAAGCGAAGTCGACTGATGCGTTTAATGTGGCAATTTCATTGTTAATTTCAGAAGTATAATTAATTTCAGAAGTATAGTTCTTTATAGACGAGGGGACTTGAACAAAAGTTAAATTATTTCTTATATCCCCTATTATAGCTTGTTCTACTTCAAAATTCGGTTGGCTAACGTTAACGTTGAATACGTAAGGTTTTATCTCGGTAATATTTCTCGCATAAGTCTGTACTTGGGAAGGCTTAACAGAGTGAGGAGAAATCATTAGGTAAGTAGTTACATAGATCACCGCAAACGCAATACCTAGTGAAAATAATACGCCTGCAATAGTTGCTACTAATACTTTATTCACGAATGAATAGATCATTCGAAATACTTTATATATCTATTCCAATGTGAACGTTGGAAAAGTTTATTTAACATTAGTAGTAATTGTTAATATGCAATTAGATCTACGACAATCTACGAAGAAAGTCTATTATTATATACTGACGAATAGAAATGGTGTTACCTTGAAACAGATACAAGAAGACCTTGGTTTTTCCTCGGTAAGTGCGGCCAGATATCATGTGAACAAACTAAAGAGCGCTGGTCTCGTTCAAGAGACTTATGACGGTAAATACATAGTTAAGAAGGTCATATTAGATGATGATTATGTGCTTCTCTTTAACTATGTCTTACCCAAGAGCGTGTTCTTTGCCTCATTTTTCCTTACATCTTTTATCTTATCCCTTTACTTGATTAAATTAGACTCTTTAGGTGCAGAGGTATTCTCCTTAATAATAGTATTTATAGCTGGAATTATTTTCGTGCTGGACACTATAAAGAGGTACACCAGATTCATTAATGAAATGAGAGGAAAGGTGAATTTAGAAGAGGAGTAGATAAAGAAAAAATTATACACATACACAACAATCTTATTTTATAATTAAATTAAAATTTTACTTGGTAATACGTCCAATTTATCTTAAAAATTCCTGGGATTAAAAGAATCTAGAACTAAAAATAAAAATCCACGTTAAGTACAAATAAACTATACGTCTAGCATTGTAAAGGTCTCCTTTTGAAATTTTGCTTGACCTATGTGGGAACTGATATTAGTTTGACTGTATCTCATACCTTTTTATTTTTATGTTATAAAGTACGGCTGATATTCCCCATACAATGGCAAAAGTCAGAATAATCAAGATGCCAATATTTCCCCACCAGACATCACCGTTGATTAGCGCAATTACGTCCCAGATGCCTCCGGTCAAATTAAACTCGGATTGTAATAAACCTAATAATTCTAAACTACCGACCATGAATGCAACAAGAATAGATACAGTCGTCATTGTTAAGTTGTACCACACTTTTCTCAAAGGGTTGCCTATGAAAGCCCATCTATAAGCTCCGTTCATGAAAAAGCCGTCTGTAGTGTCGATAAGTGACATACCGACAGTAAATAAGAAGGGGAAAACTAATAATGTCCAAATCGGGATCTTAGTGAAAGCTCCTGCTGTACCTGCACTTATTGCTAATAGAGCAGTTTCAGAAGCTGTATCAAAACCCAAGCCGAAGAGAAAACCTATTGGATAAAGGTAATACTGGTTACTAACAATCCTGAACAAGCTTTTGAAGAACTTGTTCATAAACCCTCTTTTAAGCAAGGCTTCGTTTAGCTTATTC
The DNA here is from genome assembly GCF_037389425.1 of Stygiolobus sp. CP850M. Taxonomy (NCBI): domain Archaea; kingdom Thermoproteati; phylum Thermoproteota; class Thermoprotei; order Sulfolobales; family Sulfolobaceae; genus Stygiolobus; species Stygiolobus sp. CP850M. The sequence goes on along the minus strand of NZ_JBBHKR010000097.1, from coordinate 856 downwards.
TCGTCTAACTCCTTTCTTTTAGCTTGTTTAAACAATTCGTAAATCTCGAATAAAACTAAAAGATTCAGAAAACCTATTATGTAAAGAAAAACTCCACTTATTAACGTACCTACTATAGAACCTAAATTTTCTAGTTGGGGAATATCTGACTCTACTAACCTTGTTGAAACCATTAACGTTATAGAAAGGATAATAACAACGGAAGAATGACCCAGAGAGAAAAATAAACCTGTGAACATTGATGGTTTACCTTCCTGAACAAGCTTTCTTGTAGAATTATCTATTGCAGCTAGATGATCAGCGTCAACTGCATGTCTTAAACCGAATATATATGCAAGGACTCCTAGAGTGAAGAAACTCGCCCCGACCCCTTTCACTTTTATTTCAATATTTCCCAACTGTTGCGAAATGTCTGTTAACCAGAAAAAAAGTATTATCGTTAAAATAATTTCTACACTATAAAATAATATCATCTTCCACGCTCTGGGAACCGGATTCTTTCTCATAACATATGGATAGCCTATCCATATTATAAATTTTACTACCTCTTAGCTTTCCTCTTACCACCAACTTTAATAGGTCATAGCTAGAAAAATTCGTTGAAAATCATAGAATTAATAATGAAAAGTTTTAATAAAGTCGAACTTATCTTGTAATAACAATAAGTTCGTCTTCGTAATATCGGTTCTCATACATTTTATCAGCTTACTTTAAATTTAATATCGAAAGAGCTTGGAGTGTGGACAACATTTTCACTCATTTGAAATATTTACATTTATTATCACCCCCTTATCTAACAAATACACCGGGCAGTAAAGGATGTTATAGAAAAGGAAATAGGTTGCGAACCATCTCT
>NZ_JBBHKR010000096.1:0-2587 GCF_037389425.1 Stygiolobus sp. CP850M | reverse complement strand
AATTCTGCCTGCGTATTAACTGTTATAAAGAGAGTTTAAGAGCTTTGGCTGATGAAATAAACCGAATCCGTACTCATTATTCCACTCTGAAACTATAGAGGCTCAGAGTTTACGATAATTAGTTGTTTTCAATATTTACCATTTTGTCAAACGAAATATTACGTTGGATTCTTTTAGGACAAGAAGACGCACTGTATAATCGGAAATGTAAGCTACCTATCTCAGTCTTTTAATATCCCCCCAAGGCAAAGTCTACTCCACTTATACTGAGTGTTTTAAAAAGAGGGTTAAAAAAGAAGTCATTAAGGGAATTTATTAGAAAAAATGATCTACTGGTCTAACATAATAATATTTTTTCTATCAATTCAATTTGGGTTAAATATTTTCCTACTTACTCGATATTAAGATTTACTTTCGCATAATATTGTTGTCATTGAACGAGGTCATTTAAATGTGATTAACAATGTCTGTGTGGAAAAATAGCGTAGTATTATGAGGTTAGGGGACTGCATAGTCCTTGTGTTTTTAAAGATGTAAAGGGGATCACAAAGCTAATACCTTAGTCTTCAAAGGAGTTTGGGTAAAATCCAGCGAGTCGAGAGTGGTACTATGATATTAAAAAAGCTTAATGGTTTTGCTACCCCTACCCTCATTTCACATTAACGTCATTTAACATCAAATTTTGCGAAATGAAAATTTAAGGCTTCATGCGTGGATTATAAGGCTAAGTCCTTCCATGAATACAACTTACACAATTTTAGTTAAGGAATATGAGATGCTTAAGAAGTTAATATGAATGATATAGTTGTAGGGAAGGACGATGAACACTACGTTAGGATTTCAACTCGCCTTGAGGAAGTTCACCATTGGAAGTCTTTAGCTGAGAATTTGCAGAGGAAGTACCCTAGGAGGTGGAGGGAGGATAAGAGGATCTAGTATAGAGTCCGTTCTTTCCATTAAAGGGCTAAGAAGGTCATGGAGGACTTTGCTAGGAAGGTCGGGAAGTAGGTTGTTGAAATCTCTGAAGGTTTCGGTGCCAATATTATTAAGTTAGAGGACATAAGGAACCTCAATAAGAATGTTCATAAACTACCGAGTGAGTTTAGGGATAAGTTGTATCTGATGCAGTACCGTCGTTTGCAGTATTGGATTGAGTAACAAGCTAAGAAGCACGGTATTCTAGTTCAGTATGTTAGTCCTAGTTATTCTTCAGTATCTTACCCTAAGTGCGGTGAAAGTATAGTTAAGATTTCCCATAGTTGGTTTAAGTGTTCTAGTGGTTATGAGAATGATCGTGATGTTATTGCAATAGTTAATCTAAATGGGGGTCTCTGCCCCTCTCAGCTGCCCCTCAGATGAGGGATGTAAGCCCATACCGATGATGGAAACCCTCGCTGGCGGGTAGGAAGTCAGTCTCATGTCGTAGATTTAACGTTAGGATCCAACCTCATTCTCTGCTCAACTTTTCAAAATTGGATGAGAAGAAAAGCTTAATAGTTGAAAAGATAAGTAATGAATTAGGGATGAGGGGGTCAGGTCAGCTTCCGTGCAACCTATCATAGGTCAATTCTGACCCTGCTCATCATCCCCTCATCCCCGATTTCTACTTCTGCAAAAACAAATTTAAAAACTTTTTTGTTTTTATCTTTGCCCTTTTATTATCACAATGTGAATATTATAACAGTTTATTTATTTCATTATTTTCTTTATCTCCATATTAACTAACTATCTTTTATAAATTTAAGGGTGGCTTATGATAAGAAAGTTTAAAACTACAGAATCAGATATATTTATCAGCGGGTTTAGTGGGCCACAATTTTATCACCGCTTAAAGTCACCCTCGGGCGAGGAACACTCACCCCGCTTCGTCACCCCATACTAAAAGAGATAACCTACCTCTCATTTGACTATTTTTTGCATATAAAACTAAATATTGCAATATATTATTTCTTTGTGGAGAGACTATTATATTAATGCCCTTTTTTAGACAACAGTCATTCATTATTATATCATAAAGGAGTTGTATAGCCTTAAGTTCGGTATGGAGTTGAAGAGGGGTAGAATACAGTCCTTCGCCTCTAAGCACGGTAGAAAGGGGAAATTGCTGACGAGAAAGTACTCCCACCATGAAAGATATCATGTGCTAGATTATGTTCACAAGTTCATGAACAAACTGTTGGGAATGTCCTCTCACTATGTTTGTTATCGAGAAGTTGAATAAAAAAGAGATGTTCCAAGATGCGAGCGATTGATTGTCTAAGAAGTTTCAAGGACTGTATGGAGGACAATTTATCGTGTGCTTAATTACAAGGCTCTCCTTTACGGTTCCTTCTTGAAGGAGGTGAACCCTTACCACACTTCCAAGTCCTGCCCCAGATGTGGATGGGTTTCCCGAAAGGTCGGCAGGACTTTTCACTGCGAGAGGTGTGGGTTCGCTCTGGATAGGCAATTGAACGCATCTCTAAACATATACCTCAGGATGTGCGGGTTTCCCCACATCCGTGAGGGGTGTTGGTTGGGGGTTATCCCGCTAAAGGGGCGGAGGGGTATGAACAAGTTTTCCGTGACTCCGGTGAATCCCAAGGCT
>NZ_JBBHKR010000095.1:0-4824 GCF_037389425.1 Stygiolobus sp. CP850M | reverse complement strand
GGCTTTTATGACGATTACGAAGACGACGTGGAGAGCAGGCTCAGTAGGTTGGAAAGGCAAGTGAAGTCAATACTAAGTAGGTTGGAAAAGAAAGTTTAACAATCCCAATAATTCTTGGCTTTCTTCCTCAAATTGTAGACTATTTCGAGTAATCTTCTATATTCCTTATTTTTCATTATCTTCTTAACGAAAATGGGATTAACTGTTGCATATTCGTGAACAATAATGTTCCTAAATCCAACCACGGAAATTAAAAAATCCCTTTCTTCAGCAGTTATCAAGTTTTTCTCATAAAGCTTTCTTATAGAATCTCTGTATCCTTGGCTTGATATTCCCATATTCGTAAGAGTGTTTGAACTAAGTAAATGAATGACTGAGCTTGGACTTGAAGCAAGTGAAGTATCGCAAATAAGTTAAACCAGTTATCTAAATCTACATTATTAACTTCATCTAATTTGCTAGTGTAATCTTTAAGGTCCTCAAGTAGTTTATCTAAGATTGCCATTCTCTCATCACCGCTCTAACTTCCCTTCCTACTAAATCCAATTTTTTAGCATCTATTAAGAAATCCTCACAAACTACTGCTCTCCTGTGAGCTCTCGACCAGTCTTCTTTATAAAGAATTAGACCGTAATTAAATACCTCATGAATTAAGTAACAACTGGTATTATCATCTATTGAAACAAGATCTATCTTTTCCGTATCCAAGTAATCTGAGAGATCCTTCCATAATTTCATGTAATCATCAAAGCTTAACTCTTTAAATTCTACTGCAATATCAATGTCATTACCTTTTCCTTTCTTAACTAGAGAGCCGAATAACACGGCGTAATATATATTATAATCCTTCCAATTGAAAGCTTTCAACTTATCTAAGTAATCTTGTAGGTCCACATATTATGATAGTATGGGGAATTAAAAAGAGGTTCTATGAAAGTTTTTAATGCTCTTTCAAAGGCTTATCTTTCTTAACGTAGAATAATAGTAGGTAGTATGAACCGAATTAAAAGTTGACCTTGAATTAACTTCTTTAACATTGCTAACTACGAACCAGAAAATTGTGCTCCTTCTTTCATCGTTAGGAACTTTAATGGCTGCAGTAGACACTACAATTGTACTTTTAGCGTTGCCGACTAACCGATTGCTTACACAAAAGAAAGCAAGAAAGGCTCCGACAGACTATTACGGATGAAAAGTGAGTAGGACTAAAGCAAGAAAAGACCCATATAGCCCCGTGACATTATAGAATAGTAAGGCAAGGAGACGAACTATTTTTCTATAAAATTTTTAGTAAGGCGGCTGATTGTAATATCGAATGGTTAATATGAGTAGTGAGTTATAGCGCCTTAACGCTCTTATGTTTTTTCAGCCAAAATCACCGATATCACGTCAGCATCCCTTTCATACTTCACCGCTCATATTAATGTTAATCTAAGTTTCAACTCTAAACCACTTACAGTTTTTATTTTTGATTTAGCTGAAATATAATTATGGCTGAGTATTTAAGAGAGAACGCGGTTGATTTCTTTGAAGAGGCTGAGGAAAACTTGAGGAAGGGTAAGTACAATTTAGCGATGTTTAATCTTGAGCAAGCGTTACAACTTTCGTTGAAATACACTTTATATCAACTAACAGGTAGTTTTGAGAAAACCCATGATATAAAGAAGCTCTTAAGTCAAGTAGTTGAATTGTCAAAAAATAAAGAATTAGAAAAGATAATGAGGGAGGAGTACGTGGTTCTTGACGTGCTAGAACAATCGTACATTGCGTCGAGGTATTTACCCTATAAATATGATAAAAACACCGTTGAGAAAACATTAAATGTAGTTAGGGGGATTTTACATGTATTGGGAATTATATAAGTGGTGGAGTAAAAGGAAGGAGATTTTGTCCCACGCGAGAGATTACGTTAGGGAGATTAAGAGGATTTGTGTTGAGGAAATCGACAAAGAGTGTAGGGTAATTCTATTCGGCTCAGTTGCAAGGGGGAATTATAGAGTTGATAGTGACATAGACGTTCTGATAATAACTGAAAAAGGTAAGACTATATGGGATAAGGCTCAAATATCTTCTAAAATTAAGGAGAAAATAGGGTTTGGAGACCCATTAGAACTTCACGTTGTTACCAGAAAGGAGTATGAGGAGTGGTATAAGAAGTTTATTGATGTTTATGAGGAGTTTTAAACTGAATGTCTTTAATTTCACTCTGTTACTTATCCTCAAGGCAAGGTCGAATACTCTATTGAATTCTACATCCTCTACTTTACAACCACATTTCTCTAGAGCATAATCTACGAGGGCATTAAGCTCTTCTTCTGAGAGTTTAAGAGTTCACGAAAAGACAGAATAAAGTTCAGCAACTACAAGCTTGCTTATTACCTTTTCTCCGTCTTTGGGATAATTTGCAATAGCTTTTTCGTGGTTCGGGTCTTTCTCGTTAATTAGAGCTATTATAATACTGCTATCGATATAATATTTCATTCCCTTTCCCTTAATAAATCTTCAGAAGTCGGTAGCTCGAAAGGTATCCCTTCTTTTAACCATTTTTCAGTTAGTTCTTTGATTTTTTCCTTCTTCTTTAACTCTTCTTTAGCCCTACTCACTCCGTAAGCAATAATAATATTAAATGCTTCATTTCTTGACTTAGCGATACCCATCTCTACCATTTTTTCAGCTATTTCATAATACTCGTCCTTTACCTTAAGTGTTACTATCCTCATACCATGATATTACTCAAGTAATAAAATAAACTTTACCCTAGTATGATATGAAGAGATCAAAAAGACATTTAAACCGAGACTTTCCCCATCCTTGTCAAGGAGTGAAAGGGATAGGATATTGAGTGGTATTTTATACATCCTATTTATCTCATTACTGGCAGATAATGTTCACTAAATAATTTTTAAGGTGTAATTAAGTATTTTCTTAGATGCCCATCGATCTAAAGAAATTATGCGGTGATTTCTCTACTTCCAATATTAACGGTTACTCAAAAGTAGACGTGTTTAACATTAGCGGTTACGTTCCTAAGGAGTGCGAAATAAAGGTCAATGCTATAAAAGTTCTGGGTTTAGCTTTTACTTACTCGTTAAAGGAAAAGCGCAATGACATAAAGGGATTTGTCGAAGAACTGTATCGAAGGTATAATTACGTACTGTTCATTCCAGACAACGCGAATAGCGATGTTAAAAGTTTCTTCGAATCAGCGTACGAATTTTTAGGTACTCAAGACCCGTTTGAAGTAACTAAAAATTTAGCCTTAGGTTTTTTCTTGGCATGGAAATATGATTTAGACTTAACTGACTATATACGAGGGACACGGGCATTACTCGACGTTTACCGTCTATTGCCCTTTTATTATTCATATTCTCAAAGGGGAATAGACCCGTTTGAGAAACTGAAAGACAATTCAAGGGATAAGCAGTTCATAGAGGAAATTATGAACGAGTCACGTGATAGCAGGAAATACACATTTTTTAACAATATGCTTTACCCAATCGCTTTGGCCCAATTCATAAATATGCTGCCGGAGGATAAGGAGTTGAAATCCGGGGCTCCTATAAGCTTTCAAACTACCGAATTTTACAAAAAGTTAGCACTATACAGTTACACGTTAAGTGATAGCGAAGCACTAGGCTTCATTAACTCCGTTTTCTACAGGCTGAAAAAACTGTGGAGAGAGTTAAAAGGAGTACGAATGGACGAAATCGTCCTTGATTTATATCAGAATTACCTTACCGCACTGGGTAAACACGGTTTACAAGTCAATCTACCCAAAGTTCAAGACTTGTTGGTACAAAAGACTGAAGGAGTGAAGTGTATCGGGAAGGGGGAAGTGGATTTACATGATTTTTACACAAGTGTAGACGTAGAAACATTGAAGGCCGCACTAAAGATAGGTAATGTTTTACTTATCGGCCCACCCGGTGTAGGTAAGACCAGTTTAGCCTTGAGAGTGGTCAAGGGTTTGACAGATAACAACGATGAGTGTTTTTCTGTCTTTACGGCCAACTCTTTGTGGTTCAGAAGAAACTTGGTCGGCGGGGAGAGCTTTATTAGCGGTTCCGTTTACTGGAAAAGTGGTTTGTTAGTCCAAGCCTATGTGAGGGCTTCAAGGATTATTGACGGTAATTATTACGTTATTGTAGACGAGATCAACCGTGCTGATGTCGATAAAGCTTTCGGTGAGTTATTTACCATATTCTCAAGTAATAATCCGGAAGAATGGTTTGTACCAAGTAGTTTGGTTGAGGAGATCGAGAGTTACGGTGACAGAGTTGATGAGTATGCTAGGGAATTCTTGCTGATTTATAATGACTTGAAGGAAAAGGGTAGAGAGGACGAACCTTTAAGAAGGATAAGGATGATAGCTACGATGAACTTAGTAGATGCGAGGAACTTATTTTACGTAGGAGATGCCTTAGTGAGGAGATTCGTTTCGTTTTATTTACCCTATCCCACTTCTACTGAGGACTTGGTTAAGGTCTTGCCTAACTTTAATTTGCAGGGTGACGAGAGAGAACAAATCATTAAGTTTGTGGGTTGTGTAAGGGAAAAGTTCAACCAGAAGAGAAAGGCTAGTAGGTCAACGTTTATGGAGTTAACTAGCTTTAACATATCTCCGGCTAGTGTTAAGAATTCTTTAGCTATTTACTCAGAGTTAGGTAAACGTAGTATTGACGACTTTGCCGAAATAGTCAAGCTCACCTTAGGTACTCTAAATAAAGAAAAAATAAGCGAATATGAAGAGATAAAAGAAGAGTGCATAAAGGAACTTAGGAAATAATTTTGCACTGCTCACCCTATCTTTTACCTCACAATTAG
>NZ_JBBHKR010000094.1:0-47437 GCF_037389425.1 Stygiolobus sp. CP850M | reverse complement strand
AGGGTAAATAAGATGAGGCATTATAATTCCGAGCAGTAAAACCGTTAACCCCGGAACGAATATTAACGAACTGAATCTTTTCTCACACTTTCCGTTATTCCAGATTATCCTCTTGGAGGGCAGTTTTACCCCATTCCACTCTGCTTTATTATCATAGGAGGTTGAGTTACGTGAGGTATGCTGTACCATTGAGTGGTGTTTACGCTATTGATGAGACTAAGGTGAGGCTTGTGAGGGGGAGGTATTACTACGTGTGGATCGTTAGGGATGTAAAAACTAAGGGAATACCCTTCTTCATAATAGTGTTAGGAGCGGGGTACATGTCTTGGTAGTTCTTGTGAACATGAGTAGGGCTGAGGAAATAGCAATGAGGGTATTTAGGAGAAGGATTGATAAGGTAATTTACTTGCACGATGGGGCAACAGCATACAACGCCTTCACATGGTTAAACGTAGAACACGAGAAGGTAACGTTCAACGAGAGGGATTACGCAGAACAAGGGTTCAGAAGCTTAAGACACTTGCATCAATGGACTTCCACTTCCCTTGGAATACTGACAATCACAATAACTAGGTGGTTATCAACATTCTTCATAATATATAACATCCTTTACACCCCAACGTACTTGTTAGATAAGGGGGTGATAATAAATGTAAATATTTCAAATGAATGAAATTGTTGTCCACACTCCGAAATTATCAAGTAATCTACAGATTGGACAACCATTTTGTTTTAATCCTTCATAAAATGATAGTAATAGTATATATACCCTCACATGTCATTTTTACTCTCCCTTCTTTACATATTTAGAAAACATTTTCTCAAATTCTTTATATAATTCGCTCGCTAATTCTTTATCCTCTAATTTGCATGATGCTATTAGTCCAGACAGTCTTATTGTCTCTATTTTAGCCTCTTCTAGTAATTGAGATAACTCAAATATTAATGAGGCTTCTTTAGATGACAATTCCAGCAGTTCTTTCAGTAATTCTGTGCATTCTTCTTCGTACACGTTATGGCTATCTGTTGGAGTTCGTAAATCTTTTTCAAATCTTCTTTCGTTTCTTCTATTTTCCTTCTCAGTTCTTCTATTTTCTTTTTCGTTTCTTCTATTTGTTTCTTTATTTCTTCTTCTTTTGAACATGGAATAGTCTTACCCCATATCATATTGCAATTATTAATGAAATTATTATTAATACAATTATAATATATACAATATACCATGAGATTGAACTATTTATTAAAGCACGTCCAAATTTTTCTCCAAAGTTTCTAGCTTCTCTGGAAAATTTATAAATATATTCCCAGAATATGTCAATCCCATAACTAGGGAGATATCCGCTTTCCTCTGGTTTTAGAATCTTCCTTAACATAAGCCTTATATTATTGGACATGGCGAATGCAGTATATTCCTCTTGATCGTTAACACCATTATTCCAAATCTTAACTCTTCTTATTTTAGGCTTTCCAAAAACTAGATAAGTTACTAAAGAAAACATACTTATAAGAAGGGTAATGTATAAGGGGGATATTGCACCAAAGATTTTGTTACTGTATTCATTTACAATAAGCAAATTACCTAGAATTCCTAATTGAGGTAATGAAGTTTTATAGGGATATAGTAGATAGGGCAAAATATTGCCAAAAACCAATACTAACGTTCCAGAAATTAATACTGGTATTACTAGCAATTTATCTATTTTCTTACGATCAACTCTAAAGAGTGATAAGTATGTAATATATCTGACTAATAAAGCTGTGGCAAAACCGTCTCCCATTGCCATTATAGACCCGATAACAATAAATATAACAGAAATTAAACTATGTAATATATATGAAATTATGAATAAGTTTTCTAGGGTTAACCACGCTGCTATTCCTCCTAAATTCGGTAAAAGACCAGACATTGAGGATGTTAAGAGAACTAATCCTAAAACATAATACTTATCTCTTACTTTTTTAGAGAATGATATGGCTTGTGCTTCCTCTACTCCAGTACTCATGAATAATCCACCTTTGGCTATCGAATGTGCAAATGAGTATATTATAATAGTATAAAATGCTATATTCTCTGTAGAAGTAATTCCTAGTTGTTTTGCAAACATAAAGAGACCTATTGAAACTAACATTGCACCATTATTTTCTATTGTACTAAATGCTAATATCCCCTTTGTGTTCTCATTTACATAAGCGTATAATGACCCAAAGAATACGCTGAATGCACCTATAATAGATACAAGTAATGAAAACGCTATAGGTATGTTTTGAGTTAAATCGGACATTTTCAGAATACCATATATTCCCATTAACGTCATGGTAGAGCTTAATACTGAAGAGAGGTTGGAGGGTGCCGTGCCATGAGCTATCGGCAACCACTCTGATACCATAAATGGTGTTATTCCCATTTTTGTTAAGAATCCAAATGTGGCTAAAATTAACGGTAATGGGGATATTAGCTGAGTAAACGATATAGTATTAGTATCGGCTGAAGCTATTATAAAAGAAGCAAGCAGTAAAGCTGTACTCAGCTCTCCAAAAGCCATGAATATATATGCTGGTCTAAATTCCTTTCTTGTGAGTCCAATTGCAACATAAGCTGGAATTGACATTATCTCCCATCCTGATAAAAATTCAATATAGTTACTAGATTCTAATATTATCACAATTCCTAAAATTGTTACACCATATAAGGGAGATAGCCAACTTCCATAATTGTCATATTTTATAGAAAATATAGATATTAAAATCCAGACTGTTGTTGATATAGTAATAAATAGTGTATTTAACTCATAAGGGTATTTGTACAAAGAAAATATCAGAAGATATAGGGAAGCCAATATTATTGATAGATAACCTAACTTTCTATTTAAAATTGATATTACAGGAGATATCAAAAATGGGGCTATTAAATATATTATGTTCATTTTTTCCCACCTTTCACCTTTATTAAGGCATCTAGTATTGTGTAAGGATTAGGCGGACAACCTGGAATTAAGACTTGTGCTTCTAATGGTATAGCTTCTCCTAGAATTCCTCCAGATATGGCACACGTTCCTAATAACACTACTAGCTTTGGTTCTGGCATAGCGTTATATGCTTCTTTTATTACTTCTTTCATTTTCTCTGTTAGAGTGCCCATTGCTATAATAGCGTCTGCATGTCTCGGTGTATTAGTAAAGAATATTCTAAATCTAGTCATATCATATTGCGGTGACGAAATTAATTTTAGTTCCATATTACATCCTCCACAAGAACCAGCGTCAATGGGATAAATAAAAAATGATTTCTTGAATAGTTTTTGTGTACCTTTTATAATTGAGATTTCATAATTTAAGTTTGGTTTATAATTAGGATAACATCTCCTGCAGAATATGCACCGTTCAGCTATCCATTTTCCATTTTCTATTGCTTTGGTTGGGCAATTAGCTACTCCTTTCCCTTCTATTTTAGTGCTCCATTCAGCAATATCCTTAGGAGTCTTTTCTGTAAGAATCCCTTTTCTTACTCCCCGTAAAAACCACCAGTTTTTCATTCTAAATTCACCCCTATTTCACTTATCCAAATTCCAAAACTTTCCCAATTAAATTGAAAATCTGTAAAAATCGTCCCTTTTACACTTTTCATAAAAGATTTAAGGTTAACATAGGATGGTGATAGAAGCTGGGCAGATGTTACTCTTCCCTCCTTAATTTTTACGTAATATGCTAAATCACCTGAAGGGCTTTCAACTCTGGCTAATCCCTCTTCTTCATCGTTTATTGCTTTATATTCTTTTGTACTAGTATTGTCTTTTATAATATCAGTTAGTTCCATTAACATTTTTGAAGACTCTATAATTTCATAACCTCTAACTAGAAATCTTCCAAAGGCATCTGCATCTTCTGCTCTAACTATTTTAAACCCAATTTCTTTATATGGAAGTATATTTAACTCTAACCTTGCGTCATATCCTAATCCCGCAGCCCTAGCTGCTGGACCTATGCTATCCCTATCTCTTAATATACCATTTTGTTGCAATCTATCGATAAATATTCTACTTTCCAGGAGTCCTTCAAATATTAATCTAAACTCCTTAACTATGTCTAATATCTTAAATAATTTTTCAAAATTACAATTTACTTTATTAATATAGTTAGCTCCAAAGAAATATCTATGCCCACATAGCTTTCCTATTAATCTATTAGTTTCCTCTATTAAATAAAGTAAGTGAAATGTGGGAACATTCAAGGACGCAGTTTCTGTTAGTCTAGCAATGACAAATAAATGGTTTCTTATTCTCTCTAGTTCAAGTAAAGCTATTCTTTTCAATTGGGTTTGATAATCTTGCTCTATATCCATTGCGTCTTCTAAGGCAAGCAAGAACGCTATTGTGTGTGAGACGCTAAATGGAGCGTTTATTCTCTCTATTTTAAGTAGTGCATCTTCCCACGATAATCCAGTAACTTTTATTTTCCTAATTTTATAGGGGATGCTGTTTATATTTAGTATTCTTTCGCCATCTGTAGTTATATCAAATTTAATCGATTCTAATAACCCTCCAGCTGAAGGACCATATACGAATTTGAATGTCCCATAATTTTTAACATCTGGGCTTATGTTTATCTCTTCACAAGTCTCTTCCGTAATGACTTTATCATAAAGGCAATAATTTCCTATTTTCCCTATTTTTCTTCCCTCTCCCTTATCAGACCATTTATAATATTTCATTCTATAACACCCAATATAATTAAAATTATTCCTATTCCTAATGAAATAATTGATGAAATGAGGGAGACAAGCGACATTAATTGTGGTTCCTTGAGTGATCTATTATATTTTGGTTTAGAGAAAATCATCCTGCTTACGTTATAATTTATAGAAATGAAAATTAATGCTAAGAATATTAAAATAAATGAAAATTCTATTATGTATCCGGATTGAAATAGGGTTTTCAGTATTAAAAACTCTCCTATAAATGTCCCAAATGGAGGTGCCCCAGTAACAGCCATTGACGATAAAAGCAGTGAGCTAGAAGTTATTTTCATTTTATATAATCCATTTATCTCGTCTATTTTCTTTTCATTAAACGTTTTAATTATTACGCCAGAGGAGTAAAAAGCAGCCGCTTTACCAAATGCATGTGCTAATAGGAGTATTATAGCCCCGAATACTTGGCCTGTTACTAACCCTATCAGTGCTAAGTTCATATTTTCTATAGTAGAATACGCGAACATTCTTTTTATATGCCATTGTTTGAACAATATTATAGACGCTGTAATAATTGACAAAGTAGGAAGCAGTACATATAGATTAGTAAGAGGATAGATCTGGTAAATTCTATATAACACATACATTGCGACTGGCAAGAGTGAAGCCGAAAATAGGGCGCTTATCGGCGAAGGTGATTCACTATGCGCGTCTGGGAGCCATGTATACATTGGGAAAACCCCCACCTTTGTGCCGAACCCGATTAGGGCAAATGCTACTGCTAGCTTTATTATCAAATTGTCTTTAGGTTGTGAGCTAAGAATTGAAGTGACTGTTAGTGTGTGATATTCATAATAAATCAATATTACTGAGAATAATGCTATAGTAACCCCAGCAGATACTATAATTATATATCTCCATGCTGCTTCTAACGATATATCTGAATACTCAGTAGTTATCAAAAGTACCGAGGTAACAGTAGTAAGCTCAACTCCTACCCACATAAGACCGTAATTGTTTATTATTGTGGAAAATATCATTGAAGCTACAAAGAAATTCAATAGGATATAATACAATTTTTCGCTTACGATACCTCTACTTTCCTTGACTTCTATATATTTGAGTGAATACAACACAGATAACAAATATATTGAGCACACAATGAATAAGAAATATATTGTTACCTTATCTATGAAAAAGGTGCTTTCAACGGGGATTTTAAAGTAGAGCAGCAGCGATATTATGAGATCTAAGGACGAGGATGCCAGAGAGAGTGTCTTAAGTAACCTAGTATTAAAGAAACCGATGTTCGCAATAATTGGGCTTGACAATAAGAGGAGCTCTAGGAACATTTTCCTCACCCTCTCAACTCTTCCAATTTAATATGCTCTAACTTTTCTAAGGTTAACAAAGAGGTTATTATGACTAGACCTAAGACGTCCAAGAAAATGCTTACCTCTATTAAAAACGGTATAGGTATAATTAAAATACCAAACAGTACGATCGAGTTCTCTTCTTCAATGAATCCGATAATTTGCGCTATCGTACTTCTTCTTGAAGCGATCAAGAAAAGACCTTGGAAAAACAGTATGAAAGAAAAGATTATTAACGTGTTTGTTCCCGCTTCAGTTGTTATGCCTATATTTCCTAAAACAAAGTAATAAATTATAAACACTGCAAGGAAGAAGAACGCTAGGTTTACAACTAATTCCGACGCTACTCCCCGAGTGTTTTCTCTAATTCCAGGTTTAGCTTTCAAACCTCTGATCAAGAAAAACGTAATGAGGAATGATCTCAGAATGATTATTGTAATACCTAGAATTATATAGTCAATTAGCTTTAACGCGAAACCTAAATAAAACGTTAGGATAGATATTAACGCAGACTGTATTGCCTGAACGTAAATAATAGGCTTAAAATACGCCTGACCTTGAATGTATAATGCAGATATTATAATTGATGTAGATATTAACTCTAACAACTGCGTGTTAATCACACTTCATCACCCTGTTAAAATTACTATAATTATAGAAAGAATGGAAAGAAGAAAAGACACTGCCAAGAAGTCCTGCACTTTGAAGAGCCTCAATTTAGCTAATGTAGTATTTATTATTACAGATATTGAAATTAGAAAAATCCACTTTAAGAACATTATAAAGATATCAAGTAAAGCTCCTAAAGGACCAGTTTGCAATAGCCAGGGAAAAAGGAATACATTAAGAAGTACGGAACCTAATAGATACTGTTTAATATATGAACTCCACTTTAATATACCTAAAAGCTTACCACTATATTCATAAAGAAAAGCGTCATCTATCATGCCCAATTCACTTAATCCCGAACTTTCTACGGGTAATTTCCCAGTTTCAAATAACCATAACATAAAAAATGATATTGTTATAAAGAGGTGATCCAATTGAAGATAATGTGATATATCTTGTGAGACGTATTTTAATGTAATGTATGGGTTATTTGTACCCGTTATCAAAGCTACTCCAAAAAATACCGTTATAAGTGTAGCTTCTGATAGAAAGGTAAAAGATAGAACACGACTTACTCCTAATGCAACAAAATTACTTCCGCTTTCAACGGAGCCTATTAGTTTTAGGAAAGAGGCCAAGGAAAATAATAAAGCACCTCCTAAGAAATCCACAGTAGGAGTAAGATAAATTGGACTTGGATATACTACGGGGATTACAAATGAAATTAGTAAATAGATTCCAAAAATTACATAAGGTGAGTAAATGAATAAAAATGAAGAATTCTCAGTTACTACTACCTCTTTTTTTATAAGTTTAAATATGTCATAATAAGGTTGAAGGAAACTAGGACCTAGTCTTCCTTCTACAAAAGCCTTAAATTTTTCATAAATTCCTTGATATAAAGGAGAAATTAAAATTACTGTAAATACCTGGATTATAGTTTCTATTACTAATGCCACATCTGACGCCATACTTCCCACCTTTTAGAGAAGTAGGCGTCATCAGCCTCCATTAAAAGAGGCGGTTCGGGGCATTCACCCACGGGGTGACGCCATACCCCACCTCACGGGTCAGCAAAAATATCTTTATTTCACGTCTTAAATATGCTGTTTATAAACTCTAAAGATAACTTTTATATTTGTCATTGAGATTTATTTACTGCTTCGCCTTGACGTGCATTCATCATTTATCAGTAAAGACCAATTCGCACATCTCCAGAAATGTTCCTTTTCAAGACTAAAAAACTTCTAGTACTTATCTCCTCAGTCTATTCCCGCCTATACGAATCCCTTTCCTCTCGTTACTACCAAGTTGCGAGATCACCAAACCACTAAACATGATCCCTATCCCTAGAATCACCAGAAAGTTGACCTCAATTACACCCCTAATATAGTCAACTAACGTGCTGAATATAGGTATCGAAAATATTAAGACTACTATCTTACTAACCTTTTCCACCTTAAGCATCATATTCCATAGCAAGAACATTAACAGTCCACCTAAAAAAGTACTGTAAGAGAACGAGACTAAATACGACGGCGAAGGGTCGAACTTATAGTCAAAAGGTATTATGATTAGAAAGAATAAAGAACCCAAGAGAAATTGGGATGCGTTAACCATTAACGGGTTCAAGCCCCTCAACTTTCTGTAATAAACCGTAAACATCGCCCAAAATATAGCGTTAGTAATCGTCAGGACTGCTCCTATCAATGAAACGTCCAGAGAACTGGCGTATACCATGAGCCCGAAAAAGCCTATAATAATTCCGGTTACCTCATTAATTGAAGGTCTTTCGTTCAAAATGAAATAGGATATAGGAATAGCAAACAAAGGCATTGTATAGCTGAGTACTGCAGACTCCGAAGGGGGGACGTATAGTAACCCGTAACTCCACAAGGCTGTGCTAGTGGTCGTGAATAAGCTGAGTAGAAGTATGTCCTTATTGATCAACACTTTGCGTGTTATAGAGAACAGTATAATCCCAGATATTAGGTACCTCATTTCCATGAACACGGGGGGAGAAGAATATTCCAACCCTTCCTTAGTGAAGGAATAAAGAAATGTGCCTATTATGACGTAAGGTATTAAGTACATTAAGAGTAATTTATTCAACGTGAATCGCGGCTGAGACTGGATTAAAAGTTTACGTTTATAAAATTTACGTATTAGAGCACGTTACTCATCACTAGAGTAGAAGTTACTGGAGGTCAAGTTTCAAACGAATCTTCGTCGTAACCTCTTATTACTTACGAGACACCCTTTCGCTTACCGGTTAAGAACGTAACGCCTTATGATAGTTCGACCTTTACCAAGTAAATTTTAAATACGAACAAAATATGAATAAGAAATGAAGCATGCCGCGGTAGTCTAGCGGTCTAGGATGGGGGCCTGTCGAGCCCCTGACCCGGGTTCAAATCCCGGCCGCGGCGTTGTGTAGGGGGGATCCCACCCCCAATGCTAACGTATGTCTCAATTATCTTATCTAAAGGTGCTATGTAATGATGCCCCTGCTTACCGCCTTCATCCTTCTCTATGGAGTAAACATAATACTTTCCTTTAATATCTTTCACATAGAATTTAGAATTAACGTAGAAACTAGGCACTTTAAGAATGTTAAGTAACGCGGGTTTAAATACTCATTCTAATAGAACGACCAGTGTGGAGTTGGAAGGAGACGATAAAGATTACTCATTTGTGCGAAAAATTCAAATAGACTTGAGGAATTTTTAGCTGACTAAACCCTCAAGACCGTTTTTTCGAACCAGGTAGTAGACGCCCGGCAAATATTTCTTATTATTATAAATGAAATACTTCTTATCATCACTGAGTTTTACGTTCACGTCGTTCGACTTTAACTCACCGTAATTCGTTAGCCAAACCCAACCGACTATCTCATAATCGTCTGTGGGGGACATCCCCCTAAAACCCCCAACGCTAATTATGATGAATTGAAAGGAGTTATCACAAAGGACTTGGAAAGCACGGTTGATAATAACCTTCAAATTTCCGCATCGGATCTAATCAAATTCGAATTAGCTCTTAGACAAGGTAATATAAGTGAAGAGAGAATTAAGAAGTGTCTCTCATAATTAACCGGGAGCTCTCTGTTTAAGCCTCAGAAATTGTCCTTATAACGATTTTTTAGCATTTTAAGAGGTAGTGATACTTTTGCCTTTTCTTAATATTAGTAGAGTGCCCTTTCCCGTTCTTGCTACTTCTTTTTGGTTATAAATACCTTATTTGCTAAAACTGGACTTACTATTTTTGATTTGTATAAAAAACTTAAATACTAACAACTGATAAAATTTCATTTGCAATGACAAATCCTCAAGGAAGTCCAACTAAAAAAAGTCCCGATGTATACTCAAAAGTAGCGGAATTGACAGCTAGAATAGACAGACTCCCTACAATGGTCTTACCCATCTCAGTTATTCTTGCTTTAGCCTTCGGTTATTTCATCGCACTTTATGACGTCATTGATATTGGTGTAGCATTCTCCGGTACATCACTTCCTTATACTGGGTTAACGACGACAGAGGCAACTACCGTAGTGTCAATGGGATTATTCGGTTATATACCAGGTGCCTTAATCTTGGGATATCTGGCTGACAAGGTAGGAAGGAAACCGATGCTAATGTTTACGGCACTTTTAACTGCAATTGGTAGTCTTGGTAACGCTCTATCAGTAAACTATCCTATGTTTCTTGTTTTTAGGTTCATTACTGGAATGGGTATAGGTGGAGACTTAATTCTCGTACCTACTTATCTGGTAGAAATGGTACCTGCTGTTAAGAGGGGTCAATACTTCAACTTGGTATACATCGCCGGATGGGCAGGGCTAGGACTGGGTCCCTTCTTAGCATCTATAATAGACATTCTAAACCCAG
This sequence comes from Stygiolobus sp. CP850M, assembly GCF_037389425.1. Classification (NCBI taxonomy): domain Archaea; kingdom Thermoproteati; phylum Thermoproteota; class Thermoprotei; order Sulfolobales; family Sulfolobaceae; genus Stygiolobus; species Stygiolobus sp. CP850M. The sequence continues at coordinate 36,882 of NZ_JBBHKR010000094.1, read as the reverse complement.
CAATAGGTTGGAGAGTAATATTCCTAATAGGTGCTACTTTAGCTTTTATAGTACTCGTTATAAGGTCTCACGCAGACGAGACAGTTAGAATGCTAGCCTTGAAAGGAAAAATAGACTAAGCTGAAGCGTTAGTTAGAAAGATGGAGGAAGAAGCAAAGGTAAAGGCTAAAGTAGCTGAACTCCCGCCTTATAACCCTCTGCAGTACAAAGTAGAAGAGAAGAATCCTCTTACAGTGTTCCTCAACAAGAAATATGCTATAAGGATAATCTCCGTCATGTTATCTATTTTCTTCTTCTACTTCGGCGAGTACCCGTACTTGACCGAATTCCTGCTTTGGGTTAATAGTGTTTATGGTAACGACAAAGCCTTAATTAACGAATACACTGTGTTGTTCGGAACTGCTGGTATAGGAACTTTTCTGGGAGCGATAGCCCTTAGGTTCATAGTCGAGAGAATTAGGAGGTCAATTCTGACTACTATAGCTTATGCTGTTGGTATGTTACTAGGAGTTTTGTTGTCAGTGTATTTCGTGCTTCAAAACAATACTACTCTAGCTTTTGTGGCAATGTTCTTAACGAACTTCATAGGAGTAGGTTGGAGTAATCAAATGAACTACCTTAACGGTACTGAAAATGTCCCTACTTATGCAAGAGCTACATCCTTCGCATTTTCGGACGGATTTGCACATCTAGGAGCTGCTATCTCTACTGCAATTATCTTAGACTTTATACCGACTTTAGGATCTCTTGGGACTTGGGTACTGTTCCAAGTACCGATGGTCGTAATGGGAATAGTGCTAATATTCGTTTTACCAAACACTATAGGACAAAGCTTGGAGAAAGTGAACGAGGCGGAAGCAGGAATTTGAATTCGGGTTTAAGAAACATCTTTTTTTCTTTACTTTACTTTGCGCTTTCAAGGACTTAAAATAAAGGCTTTTTCTATTGTTTTTAAACTCCTACTTTAGTCTCCTTTGCTAATAACTTCTTTACTTCTCTTTCTAACCAAAAATCTCTTGGAGTTAAGAAAGTTATCGCAACCCCCTTTTTCCCCATTCTTCCAGTCCTACCAATTCTGTGTATATACGTCTTCAAGTCCTGAGGAGCGTCAAAGTTGATAACCTTGTGGACTAACGGTATGTCAATACCTCTGGACGCAACATCCGTTGTTACGAGGATATCATATTCCCCTCTTCTAAACGCATCTATGTTTTCGTTTCTCACCCTTTGAGGTAAATCACCCCTGAGTTCTACAGCGTTATCTAGTAAGTGCACTAATTTAGCTACCCTACTTCTAGTCCTCATAAATACGATAATTCCGCTGTCTTCTTCCTCCCTTAAACTCCTAACTTTTGACCTCCAATCATCTTCTACTTCAAGAAATTTGTGTTCAACGTTAGCTAGTCCCTCACACACATAAACCCTTTCGGGGTTGTCCACGAACTTAGATGCTAAGGCTTCTATCTCTTTGGGTATAGTAGCTGAAAAGAGTCCCGTTATCTTCCTACTGGTCGTATGCGATAAAATCATCTCAACGTCCTCTATAAAACCCATGTCCAACATCAAATCTGCCTCGTCTACTACGACTACCTCAAACTCCTCTAGATTTATTTCTCCTTTTCCCCATAGGTCTAATAATCTTCCCGGGGTGGCAATTACAACGTCGGCACCTTCTAACTCTCTAAGTTGTCTGTTGTAAGGCATACCTCCGTATATTTCAGCCACTTTTATCCCCTTGTATTTACCGATAGATTTAATGTGAGATGAAACCTGCCTGGTGAGTTCCCTGGTAGGGGTAATCACAAGTGATTTATACCCAAGCTCTACAATGGGAATTCCGAAGGCAGCTGTCTTTCCGCTACCGGTTTTAGCCCTTACTATTACGTTTTTCCCGCTCAACATCAGCGGGATTGTCTTTCTTTGGACTTCAGTAAGTTCGCTGAAGCCCATTTCTTTCAAAGCTTTATCTACTTCTTCACTGAACATAAACGCTAAGTAGTCCCCGCAATTAATAAGCTTATAGGTGTGTCGAAATTAGTGCGAGAGATCATCTAGCCGCTAAGAGGACATTCTTAGCTTGGGTGAGAACATCCATAGCTTTAATGGGATTCGGATTCGTTATAGCCAAGTTTCAAATTTTTCTACACGTTTTAGCCCACGAACCTCTGACGTCATCTTCCCTTCTCGGAGGTGTTATAATGATAATCATGGGAATAGCTACGCTCCTTTACGGTTTCTACGAGTATTTGCAGGACGAGAAGCGGATAAAAGAAAACAAGTTTGAGGTTAAATTAACTCCTATGTGGATTTATACTGGATTATTAACATTATTGGCGGTGGCTCTAGTGGTGAGCCTTTACATCAGTGCATACCCGTAGACTCTTGGGGTCTTAGGTTTAGCGTTCATATTCAAAATTATTGCCCTCTTGATGGTTGTTGGAATCTCTCCGTTTAGTTTTATTTCATTTCCATTGATACTTCCCAATACTTTAAAACCGCCAGCAACTACGTGAACGTTACTAGCTTCTGAAGCCCATTTGAACTTATTTACATCCCTGATTACGTTAGTAAGGTTAATGCCAGGTTTAATTAGAGCAGTTACACCTTCTATTTCTTCGAGCTTCACATTACGTAATGCAAAACCTATCCTAGTCCCAGGTTGAACAGCTTGCTGGTCTTCGTCAAGTACTTGTATGCTTTTTACTTCCACTTCTTTTTTCATCGGTAATGCAACGAGCTTATCGTGAGCCTTTACTTCAGTCAGTGCAAAACCCAGAACTACTACTCCTACACCTTTTACATTGAAAGCCCTATCGATATATACGTAACCAAGATCGCTCACCGGCTCGTCTAGTTCCACGAACTCTGAGATCATGTTACTAATTGAGAGCTCTTTAAAGACCTTGCTGAAGGTCTCTTTATCAGGAGGCGGAATAACAACTCCTTTTAACCCCGAAGCTTCAGCTAATAACGCGAGTTCGCCCTCTATCGCGGTAAGTTGATTCATGACCAGATAAAAGGACGACGATATTGAGAGAGCTTCAGCTTGGTCTAGTAGCTTAGTAGGAGTTAAAACTGACCTGATAAGCTCGCCTATCTTTTTGTAGTAAATGTTGTTCTCCGTTTTCTTGCCCAGCTTTTCTGCAGTCTGTTTTATCAACTCCTCATTTGAAGCCAGCACGGTCGTTATTGAACCTCTTAGCATAAGTGAGTAAGAAAAGCCAGATTTAAAAGACTAGTGTAAAATACGCTACTAAGAAATATACAAACAAGAGCATTATTGACTCCTTTAACCCTAAGTTCTTGTCCATAAGTATGAAGATCGCAAAAGTATTAGCTATCAATGTCGCAACTATTTCACTCATCCCAGGTTGAAGTCTAACGTCGTTAAACAAGCCTACTATCGCTAAGAGCACGGTGGCGTTCTGTATCTTGCTACCTACGAAGTCGAATATCGCTAAAGACCCTCCGCGTTCAGATGTGGTCGTAAGTCGTATTGCGGTTATCGTTTCTTCTAATTCACCTGCTAACGGGGTCAATATTAATGCTAACCAGATTGAGGGTATATGGAAATAGCTAGAAAGTTCAGCCACATCACCAATGAAAGGTCCTGAAAAAAGGATGAGCAGAAATGCACCCATAACTAAGTACAGAGCAGCCTTTATTATTTCCTCCGTCTCTGCTTCCTCTCTGTCCTCTTTTACGAATTTCTTCACTCTATAATAAGTGTAGTATCCGTACAAACTGAGGAGGGGGATTGACGTATAAATGTCTAGAGAACCGTATATCAAAACAATTAGCAGTAACATGGTTGAAGCGATCAGAAATCTATGCTCCACCGAATAGTCCTCAGCGATTACGAGATTTTTCTTCCACCTCAAGAAATTGTAAATCCCGAGTAAGCCTACTCCAAATGTAAATAGCATGACATTTCCGCCTATCGCAGAGCCTAAAGCTATATAGGGTTCACCCCTTATGGAAGCAATAATTACAAAGATAGTTTCGGGTAGTGCTGTAAGTAGACCCATTACTATTCCGCCGGCCATACCTTGTCCCATGAATTCTTCAAGTTTCTCTGCACCTCTAGCAATGAGTTCTGCAGATAAAATCAGTATTGGAAATATTATCAGTAAATTGCTAACTATCAATACGCGATATAATCAGCTCTTACCCCTTTAAACTTTTACGAAATTAGATGAATATTTAGCTTAACGCTAATAATTTTACTAATTTTAAGTATTAGTAAATTCTCTATTTCGAGTAAAGAGATATTTATAGACCTAAGAGAAATTATAACTAAGTTACTGAAGTCATTATTTTCTCTACGGTACTCTGCCAGTATGAGCTCGATAAGAAGAACGGAAGGTCGAGAACTAATAGAACGACTGTGCCAATAATAAATACGGAAAGGTAGGGTAAGAGCGCTATAACCTCTAGGACGACGAAAGGGATAATAGATAAGAATGAAACCAAGAACCTGCCCGCAGTTATTGTCTGAATATTTTGGAATGACGCACGGTAGAACCTCGAGTTTAGGGACATAACGAAAATCGAACTTAAAGGTAAATCTACCATAACGGTTAAGCCGAGAACAACCTGACTGCTCAATACTTCAAAAAGACCTATTGGTAAAAGGACTACGGCTAGGGCTATAGCCTTACTTATGAGATAATTCCTGAAGAACTCCAAGGGAGTCATGACGTTCATGTCTAACCATATCGGTTCGCTAATTAGTGCAGAACTTGATAATGAGACAGTTAAGAACCACGTTATGATAATGACGTAAAAGTTAAGATTGAAGATTCCAATTATTTTTAGAATATAAGCAAAATATATCATAGCACCCATTAATGAGGTAATTAACAAAATTTGCCATAACTTAACTCTCTTAGTGACGTATGTTATAGTACCCATGAAATTAACTCGCCCACCTACTTCCAATACGTTTAAGTTTTTAACTAACATAACCAAGAGAGGATACCTTACTTTAGTAAAGTTTATCTGTTCCTTAACCTCACCTTTTTCAGACTTTATAATGATATTAGAATAATTAGTGAAGGAAAATCTCTTGATGGCTAGAAAGAATGAACTTAAGGACAACGTTATCAGTAACGAAAACCCTATCGTATCATATCCGACGAACATAGACATAGGACTAAAAGGAAATCCTACACCTGCTAACAAGAACCAACCAGCAATTCCTAAAGCTACGAGCACTTTCCTCTTTATACTGAGTGAATAAGTTATGGCGGGAAGTGAAGCTGAGATCAAACTCAGAAGAAATGGAATAAAGATACCATATAAGCCTATAGATAGTACGAACCACGATACAAAAAGGATTGAGAGAGCCAAATTAACTACTATGGAACCAATAATAACTGAAGTGACTAGCATTCTATCGTCTATGGGAAGCATTGCTAGGAAATCACTGTCAGATTTAGATACCATGCCGAACCTAGTGTTAAATATTGAGGTGGTTACTAAGATCGAGGAATAAAATATCGAGAACAACGAAAACTCTGTTATTACATGAGGTGGCTCAAAATCATAGCTCGGTAAGGTCATTGCTACTAAAATTGCTGAGATAAAAACGTAGAGGATGAAAGATCTTTTAGGAATCCGGGAAAAAATAACAAATTTTATGAGTTTACCCCACACTGCTCATCAACCTTGCCACCACACTTTCTATCGGTTCGTCCTCTCTTCCCATAGACTTCAAATCTACTATTGAACCACTCCATATTACAGAGCCTCTAGATATCACAATAACGTGATCAGTTAACCTGGTAGCTATTGACATAATATGAGTAGAAACTAAAAACGTAGCGTTCATTTGCCTCAACATACCTATTACTTTTTCCTGAGTAGGTATATCCAGATAGTTAAGGGGCTCATCCAATAAGACTATTTCAGGATTATGAAGAAGTACTAACGCTATTGCGAGTTTCTGCTGATTACCCCTTGAGAGCTTACCGGCTTGTATATTTTCATATTGAACCAAATCTAATTTCTCCATCATCTCCCTAGCCTTCTCTTTAGGGTTAGGTATACCTCTCAGCGCAGCTATATACTCTAAATTCTCCCTTACTGTGAGTATTCTATATGGCATCGGGTCTTCTGGCAGATATCCCATAATCCTCTTCACTTGTTTATCCCCCGGCTTCAGACCTTTAATGAAAACGTCACCTTGATCAGGCTTTAACATTCCAGCTAAAATCTTCATGGTAGTGGACTTACCTGCACCATTAGGACCCAGAAGGGCATATCTACCGCCGCAAGGAATAGAAAATGAGAGATCTCGAAGGGCTTCTATTGAACCAAATCTCTTATAAACGTTAACCAGTGTAATACAATCCATATATAAAATTTCTAAGTTGGTTATAATTAAACGTATTCACTAGATAATAGAACTGCATAGAAATATGAAAATTTTTATTTATCATTTATCGTAAAACCGTAATACTTTAGTATAACTAGGATTTTCCGTTAAAAAGTATCTAAATACCCAACGTTTATAATAAAACAATATTTGAAACAAGCTAAGCTTTGTTACCCTTTAATTAAATATATTTCACTACTAGTGAGAGTAAAGTAAATAAAGTAGAAAGTGTAATATCTACAATTAGGCTGTTAACAAAAAATCTTTAAAGGGAATAAAGGTGGGGCGGTGAAAAAGTTCGGAGGGGTGGTGAGTGATGTATTGATATAATGAAAAGGATGTCATTTTTAAAGTTAACTTGTTTGAAACAAAGTGTTGTTAACGTGCTTTTTGTCTCATTTTCATACACTCGCTTATTCTTTTTAGGTGGCGAAAAAGAGACATCTAATTTTAAAGTTTAGTTCTAGATGTTCTCTAATTAAAATCTCCTAACAGTTAATTATAAAAACAAAATCTGAATATAATTTGATTTAAATAAACGGAGTAGAATTTAAATTAAGCGAATTTATAATAACAATAGTGAACGCGCGAAATTACACTTATCTACCTATTTTTCTTGATCTTAGAGGGTTAAAAGTTCTAGTGATAGGTGGGGGCACGGTAGGAACTAAAAGGGCTTTAAAATTCGCGGAGCTAATGAGTGACGTTACGGTAGTGAGTTTAGATTTTTCGACAGATCTTCAAAGAGCTTACGAAGAGAAGAAAATCAAATTAATTAAGGGTGATGCAAAATCACTAATCGACGATAACTTCCTTTCACAATACCACATAATAGTAACGGCTACCTCAGATAGGACTCTTAATTCTTCGATATGTAAAGTTGCTAAAATCTTGGGAAAACTATGTAACGATCCGACCAACCCTGAGGAATCCAATTTCATAGTACCCATTTACTCTATTGAGGACTCGATAGGCGTAGCCGTTACTACTTTCGGTAAGTCTAGTCTTTCCTCAAAGTTTATCCTACAGCTGATTAAGGAAAGAGTTCTCAACGACGAAGTGAAAAAGTTGGTAGAAGTCATGGGGCTAGTTAAGGATAAGATGAAGTCGGAAGTAGAAGACCCAAGAAGAAGATTCTCGTTGTACTCCTTAATTTTCAATGATCCTAAGTTTAGGGATTATGTGAGTAAAAACGACATAGAACACTCAATTAAGAGGGCGGAGGAGATAATCAATGGCTATAAGACAGATTAAATTAGATAATTATTACGCACTAATATACACTTATAAAACGGTAGGTCTCGATAAATTATACGAGCACTATATTAGAGACGAGGAACTTAAGGCGTTAAAAACTTCAGACGACATTGAGATTTGTGTCCTCCAAACGTGCAATAGAGTCGAGGCTTATCTCTATTTACACAACTCAGAAGATCTTAAAAACTTTCTAGAAAGACTGGACTCTTTCCATAAGGAGAAGATAACCAAAGATGCTACAATCCTACAAGGTAGAGCGGTGGCAAAGCACCTCTTTGAGGTCGCCTCAGGGATAGATTCACTCGCAGTTGGAGAATATGAAATTCTTGGACAAATAAAAGAAACTTCTGAGAAATGCAAAAAATTAAAGCTAATAGACGACGCTTTAGATCTATTATTTACTTCAGCAGTAAAGATCGGTAGGAGGGTTAGAAGTGAGACTAATATATCGAAAGGTAAGACCGGTGTCTATTCGCTCGCAGTTGATTATGTAATAAGACAATTTAAACATATCAAAAACTTAAAGGTTGCAATTGTAGGAGCTGGGGAAATAGGAAGTAAACTAGCCCATATGCTTAGGGATTCCGGTATAACGGATGTAACGATCTTTAACAGAACTCTGAGCAGAGCCTATGACGTTGCAAGTAAATTTGGATATAAAGCTATGGAACTTAACTTTGACGATGTAAGTAAATTTGACGTCGTATTCGTGGCTATCTACTACCCACAGAAGGTCAAGCTAAATGGACCAAAGCTCGTAGTTGACTTATCACTGCCAGCTATCGTTGAAGGTGATAATGTAGTGACCTTAGAAACCCTCAAGTCTCTTTCAGCCCAAATAATGGAGAGGAAAATGGGAGAGATAGAAAAGGCTAAGAAGATAATTGAGGCGGAATTGGATAAGTTCAACAGAGAGATTGAGACGTATAACCTCAACAGACTGATTTCAATATTTATGAGTAAGATAGAGGAGATAAGGAGAGAAGAGATCAAGGAGGCAATGAACGTATTAGCTAAGAAGGAGCACCCAGAAATGGATGAAATATCAGAGATACTTGATAAGATGAGTTCATCTTTGCTAAAGAAAGTGCTCTCGCCGGTTTTAGAGGATATTAGAAAAACTCCTAATAGGATGGATTACCTTAATTATCTAATAGAGGTTTTAGGAAATGGTAACGTTTCCGACTCTAAGACCGAGAAGACTAAGAACTAATAAAGTAATAAGAGAGCTGGTAGCCCAAACAACTCTTAACGTTTCCCAACTAGTCTTACCTATTTTTGTGAAGGAGAACATAAACGAGCCAGAAAAAATTGACAGTATGCCCGACGTATTCAGGTACCCGCCTAACGATCACCTAATCAAATTTGTAGAACAGTCCTTCAGTCTCGGAATAAAGAGCTTTATACTGTTTGGTATTCCTTCATATAAAGACGACTTTGCCTCTTCAGCATATGCTAAGGACGGGATAATTCAAAGGAGCTTAAGACTTCTTAGACAAACTTTTGGAGATAAGATTCTCTTAATAGCTGATGAATGTACTGACGAGTACACCAGTCATGGTCACTGCGGGATAGTAGTTAATAAAAACAGTAAAGTGTTGGTTGATAACGATGAAAGCTTGGAGGTTCATGCTAAAATCGCCTTAAGTCAAGCCGAAGCTGGGGCGGATATAATAGCTCCGTCATCAATGATGGATGGAGTAGTAGGAGCTATAAGGAGGACGCTTGACGAAAACGGGTTCAAAGACGTTAGTATAATGTCTTACAGTGTAAAATATGCCTCGACTTTCTATTCACCTTTTAGAGATGCTGCTTACTCTAAACCTGCTTTCGGAGATAGAAGAGGATATCAAATGGATCCTAGGAACTCATACGAGGCAATTAAGGAAGCTCATCTAGATGTAGAGGAAGGAGCGGACATATTGATGGTAAAGCCGGCACATACATATCTCGATGTAATAAGAATCGTGAAGGAAAACTTCCCTGAATACCCCTTAGCCGCTTATCACGTCAGCGGTGAATACAGCATGATAAAAGCCGCCGCGCTAAACGGGTGGATCGACGAAAAAACAGCTGTATTAGAAATAACTACAGCGATCAGGAGAGCTGGAGCTGATATAATACTGACGTATTATGCTCCGAAGATTGCAGAATGGATCAAGGAGGGTGTTCCGTTTTGAGCGAGAACTTATGGAAGGAAGCCCTGAAGCTTTTTGCCGGGGGAGTTAACAGCCCAGTAAGAGCTGCAGTTAAGCCTTATCCGTTTTACGTAGATAGGAGTGAAGGCGCTTTCTTATATACAGTAGATGGAAAAAGGCTAATAGATTACGTTTTAGGATATGGTCCACTATTTTTAGGGCATCGTCACCCCTATGTCGAAAAGAAGATTATAGAACAAGTTCAGAAAGGCTGGCTCTACGGTACTCCTAGTCCGGTTGAGATAAAGCTTGCGGAAAAGATAATCAGCCATTTACCTTCTGCACAGAAGGTTCGGTTCGTTAACAGTGGAACTGAGGCTACGATGTTAGCATTGAGGTTATCAAGAGGATATACTGGAAAAGAGAAAATACTCAAATTTAACGGCAATTATCATGGGGCTCATGATTACGGTCTTGTAGAGGCAGGTAGTGCAGCTACTGAATTCAACGTCTCTACTTCTAACGGAATACCTTTGTCGATAAGAAATACAGTCGAGATATGCGAGTACAATGACCTTTCCTGCGTTGAAAAAACGCTGAAAAAAGAAGACGTAGCAGGGGTAATAGTAGAGCCGGTAATGGGTAATATGGGGTTGATCTTACCGGAGAAGGACTTTTTAAAGGGGTTGAGGGAACTGACCAAGTCTTATAACTCGCTTTTAATATTCGACGAGGTCATTACGGGGTTCAGATTGGGACTTAGCGGAGCTCAAGGTTATTTCGGCATAAACCCAGATTTGACAACTTTAGGAAAAATTATAGGAGGAGGTCTACCTATCGGAGCTGTAGCTGGAAGAGCTGAAATAATTGATTTGCTAACGCCTTCAGGTAAGGTTTTTAACGCAGGGACGTTTAACGCAAACCCATTGAGCATGACAGCCGGTTTAGCGACAATAGAAGTATTAGAAAGGGAGAAAGTTTATGATACTGCTAGAGAGGCCACTAAAGCTTTCAGTGAAGAACTCTCTACACTTCTAGAGAGGAAGGGCTTTACCTTTACCCTTAACAGAATTGAAAGCATGTTCCAAGTTTTCTTTGGCGTGAAGAAAGTAACTAATGCTACCGAAGCAAAACAAGCTGACAAGAACACATATTTTAAGATGCATCAGAGAATGTTAGAAGGAGGAGTCTTCATTCCACCTAGTCAATTTGAAGTAATATTCTCTTCTGGTGCCCACAACCCCTCAGTAGTCAATACCACAATAGAAGTAACAAGAAAGGTGATAAATGAACTATGAAAAAAATAAGAATAGCTGCAAGAGGGAGTAAGCTCAGCAGAATACAAGTAAGAATGGTGGAAGAGAAATTAAATAAATTAGGAATAGAGACCTCATTCGTCGAGGTTAAAACAAAGGCTGACCTATTTCAAGCTTCGCCCTTATCACAGCTTGGAAAAGGGGTTTTCGAGAAAGAAGTGAATCAGGCTGTCATCAACGGGGAGGCTGATATTGCAGTCCACAGCATGAAAGATATGTTAAGCGAGACTCCGCCCGGTTTAGAGCTCTATGCAGTCCTAAAGAGAGACCCGCCCTTTGACGTTCTAATTTCACTGTCATGCAGAGGTCTCTTTGAGTTGGAAAGCGGTAAAGTTATAGGAACTAGTAGTATGAGAAGGAAAAATTCGATAGTATTTTATCGTAAGGATCTGTTGGTGAGAGACCTTAGAGGGAACATCGACACCAGATTAAGAAAGTTATTTCAGGGTGAATACGATGCAATAATTGTAGCTGAAGCCTCAATAACGAGGCTCGCTACTTATGACCACCAATATCAAGGAATAAACTATTCTAAATTCGATCCTACACTCCTAACTCCTGAAGCTAACCAAGGAATAATAGCCATCGTGGGAAAGTCTAACTCCCCCTTAAAAGACCTTTTCAGAAAACTAAATGACGAAAAGACCTACCACGAAGCAATAGCCGAGAGAACGGCTCTAAATATTATTGGAGGAGGATGTCATTCCCCCTTAGGTGTATTGTTTGAGGAATTAGATGAGGGTGAATACCGAGGAATAATGACGTTCATTGACGGAAGAAAGAAAATTACAGTTGAGGGTATTTTCCGAGGAAAACCGGAAGAGGTAGGAGAGGAGCTAGGTAAACGACTGTTGAAGGAGATTAAGGATGAAGGTATTGTTATTAAGACCTGAGGGCAGTGAAGTACCCCAAGATCCCGAGATAGAGATAGTTAATATACCGGTATTAAAACCGGTTTGTATACCCCACACGCTGCCTTTCATGCCGAAAACGATAGGATTTACAAGCGTAAACGCGGTTAAATGTTTTAATTACGCCGAGGTTTTCGAAAAAGTTAATGAAGTTTATGCAGTAGGACCCTCTACGGCAAATGCGTTAAAAGATATATTCAACGTTAAGCAAGTGATAGTTCCTGAAACTTTCACCGTTGACTCGATGGTCCAGAAGATGTTAAGAAATTCAAGAGATAAAACAATCTTAGTAAGAAGTAGTGTCGGGTATAAGAGGGACAAGGAAAAGTACCCACAGATAACCCAAATAGTTGATTACGACCTTTTAATAAATGAGGAGAACTTAAGGAAGACCAAACAACTTCTATCTGATTGTACTTTTAACTATGTAATAATTACTAGTTCTCTAATAGCCACATTAGTTAAGGACTCTCTGAGAGAGTGTACTAAAGTAGTTAGTATAGGTCCATCAACTACCAGAGCTTTAGAGGGGGTTAATAATATATATGAAGCTAGAGAACATGATATGAATGGAATATTTATCTTGTTGAAAGGGCTTTTGAGGGATGATTAATGGATGATATTACCTTACGCGAGCTCACTCTTAAAACATTAAGAGAGATAGTAGGGGAAGTTGATGAAAAGACCTTAGAAATAAAGTTCTTTCAACAATTTAAGGACAAAGTAGATATTTACGGTAAATTCGAGAACGAAAAAGGTTTTTATGAGTTTGCACTTAGTTTTGACGAAAAAGGCAAAGCTAAGAGAAAAAATGTTAATATGATTATGCCTAAAGACATCAAGGACGAAATAGAGAAGAAAACAAAAGTTAACGGGTAGGCGTTTTGAGACTTCTATTAATAGTCATTGACGGAATGGCTTTTCACGTAGTAGAGAAGATAAGGAACAAGCTACCTACGATAAACGAGTTAATATCAAAGGGCTTTTTCGGAAAACTCGAGTCAGTCTTCCCATCATTAACCCCTATAGCTTTAGCTTCTCTTGTGACTGGTAATACTCCTAAAGTAAACGGTGTTACGGCTCCTAAAATATTCGTTAAAGACAGACCATTATCTAACGAACTCTCTGCATACTCTAGCGATCCGTTAAAGACCGACCCTCTCTGGGTTTACTTGAGTAAAAATGGGTATAATACATTAGTGACCTCTTCACCACAAGCTTTACCTGATAAATGGAACATGGAAAACTCTGCCCTTTTCGATCCGTATAAGAGTAAAATGAAGAAATGCAGTGATGGAAGAAGAATAACTGAGGGAGAAAATAAAGTTCTAGGAAAAGTTTGGTTAGTTGAAAGATCTTCGAATAAATTTTACGTAGCTATTCCCTCTCCAAACGGGGATAAAATCATAGAGTTAGAGAAGAATGAGTGGAGCTTACCAATTACCATTAGGGGAAAGTGCGGAAAAGAGGAGTTTAGCGCTATAACCATATTACACGCAAGGGAGAACGACATATACATATCACCTATAGCTTTCGATAATAAGAGGTGGGGTAATAAACCTCAATTAATGGAAAGAATTTGGAATGAAATATCTACTGTTTATGGTATGATTATGGACGGTGACCATGTTTCGCTTCATAAGGATATAATTACCTTTGAAGAATACATGGAAACTGTTAAGAGAACCTTCACCTTCTTTTACAATTATACTAAATATCTTCTTGATAACGTGAAATGGGACTTTGCTTTAACATATTTGCCAGTAGTTGACAATGTACAACATTTATTATATGGTTTAGATGACGAAAAGGCTTGGGAGTATATAGTACAAAGTTATCTTATGGCTGATGAATTCATAAAAATGCACTTAGATTATGCTGATTTAGTGATAGTTGCCTCAGACCACGGTATTGAAAAGGTAAAGAAAAAAGTGTTTATTAACAAACTACTGGAGAAAATTAATGTCTTGTCCTTGAACGAAAAGGATGAAATCGACTGGTCTAGGACTAAAGCATATTACGGCGGAGGAGGACAGATACGAATTAACCTAAAAGGTAGGGAAAATAGGGGAATAGTATCACTGAAGGAGTTCCCTAAGCTAGTTAGATATATAGTCAGGCATTTAGAAAACCTTACGGATGGTAACGAAAAGATTTTTACTTCTATATACGCTAATGAATCACCAGCATCCGACCGTGAAGGTGATATTAAGATAGGGGGAATTAAGGACTATTATGGGGTTAGCAGCGCCGTGAAAAAAGACATGGAAGTGATTGAAGACGTTATCCCTTATAAAATGAACAGTGGTGAACACGGGTATTTTAGAAAGAATGACCTATACGGGGTCATAATCGCAAAATACAAACAATTAGAGCTGAATAGGACAGAAACTATTCAACAGGCTAAGATAATAGATATAGCACCTACAATTCTTAAACTATTCAATATTAATAACATTAAAATGGAAGGGAGACCAATATTAAAATTGTTAGAACCTTATGAGAGTTCCCGCCGCATATACTAAAAGGACAAAGAGAAAAATCGGGGTAAGTTATGACGAATACGGTATGCCTTACACCGAATATGTTAACGAGAAAGGAGAAATAACTTCCGTCTTTACATCCTCTCCGAAAGAGAGGCATCCTCTACCCCTCAGAATAAACATAAGGTTTCTTCATGAGACTCGACTACTTAGAAATAGTAGTGTGCTACCGGCTCTTCCATTCTTCCAAGACCTACCTAAGCATTATTCACCTCTTAAAAAACACAAAGATGTAGAGAAAGCCCATTTCAAAAGGCTGATCATTGGAGGAGGAACCTCAGGCATAGCTGCTCTGAATGAGGACTCAATTATGATAACTAGGGAGTTATTTGGGGACATCCTATTTGACGACTCTCCCTCTCTCTTACTTTCCAAGGAGGAAATAGTGAAGAAACTAAAGGAAAAAGTAAAGAAATTCAAAAATAAAATTCTTTACGGTAATTACATGGGGAAATTTGACGAAGGACTACTTTTCGAGCTAGAAGATAAGTTCCTTCTTGTAGAGGCTGAAGAGATAGTAGTTTCTACCGGAGCTAGGACTTTAAAGCCTATATTCAAGGGTAATTGGGAACAAGGAGTAGTGTCAAGAGAGTATTACATTAGGAAGCTAAAGGGGGAAATTGGAGAGGAGAGTAAAATACTAGTATTAGGATATAACGATTTGGCTGTAAAGACGGCTCTGAACTCTAAAAAAACTATAATTTTAGCTCCCCAACATGTTGACTTTGCCTTTTCACCATTATACAGAGATCTTGTAAACGAAAATGGAATAGAACTTGAAAGGGATTACATAGTAGACGTGATTAGAACTGATGACAAAAAACTGGTAGTCACGACCAAAAAGGGCAAATATGAAGTTTCACTTATCGTATTTTCTGTTCTCAAACAGCCAAGGCTTGAGGTTACAAGTAGCATGGGGCTTTCGTATACTTATGAAAATCACGTATACAAGCCTATAAGAGAAAATAACGTGCAAATAACTGGTGGAATGTTGGGGATAGTTGACGAATACTTAAGTTTACTCAGCGGTGAGGTTCTTAACGACCCGAAAAAAATAGATGAGCTGAAAAACTACTCATCAAAGGAAATTACATTCTCCATCTCACCTTACTATTATGGAAGCAACGGTCTGATTTGCGAATGCGAAGAGATTTGGTTAGAAGATATAGAATATGCAAAATCTCTCGGCGTTAGAGATACTGAGGAAATAAAGAGAGTTACAGGATTAGGGACTGGAAAGTGCCAAGGTAAAGCATGCGTAATAGTTGCAGGAGACTACCTAAAAAGCAATATTCTAATTTCCTTCAGGACGCCTATTTATCCGGTGAGAATATGATCATTGTTGGTGCGGGTGCTCATGGTCTAAGTTTAGCTTATCACTTGACCAGAGAGGGTTTTAATGATATTAAGATAATCGAAATGAAGAGGATAGGATTTGGGTCTAGCAGTAGAAATGCCTCTAGGTTTCGCTATCATTTCTTCAGCAAAGAGAATATAACATACGCCAAGAAAGCTATTCCATACCTAATACAGCACGTTAAAGAGTTGAGGCTCAACTCTCTACTTTATTTCACGGGATACTTATGGATATTAAGGGACGAGGAACAAATCTCAATCCAAAAGAAGTTGGACAGCATGTGGAAAGCTGAGGGTATAGGAGGTGAATTCAGAGATTGTAGCGAATTTGAGTTTCTAAAAAGCGAAGGGTTGTGTTACTACGCGCCTCAAGATGGTGCATTCCATCATGACTACGTAATTTACAGTTATTACTTGGAGATAAAGGATAAGGCAAGATTAATCATAGATGAAGTAGAAAAAATAAACTTCAAAGGGGGGAAAGTAGCGGGGATAAAACTAGTAAAAGGTGGAGAATTGAATGATGACGTCGTAGTAATGACGGCTGGTGCTTGGAGCGGTAGATTAATGACAAATTCTGGGATTAACGTACCTATATTTCCTGAGAAAAAGGAAATCTTTATAACGGAAGACGTAAGTTTCAGGGTAAGACCCTTAGTAATAGACACGAGTAATAAGGTCTATTTTTCGCAAACACTAAAGGGTGAAATAATCGGGGGTACAGAAACTCCTAGACCGTACGGTTTTCTACCATTTACTAACTCTTTCCAAGAGCTCTCACGCTTTTTGAGAGCAATAAGGGAGACTGTGAAGGGCATTGAAGGCATAGGAATATTAAGAGGTTGGAGTGGTTATTACGAAATGACGCCTGATAGTTCCCATATAATGGGTTATGATAACGAGTGGCCGGAAGGACTTTATATTGATGCCGGTTACAGCGGACATGGGATGATGTTTGCCCCGTATTCCGGTAAGCTTATGGCTGAACTAATACTGAACGGAAAAGTTCCGCCAGAAATGAGACCGTACTTACCGACAAGGTTTAAGGAAAAGAAGTTGATAGCGGAAAGTCTAGTAATATAACCTTAACTACCATTGGAGGACGGTAATATTTTTACTTTCTTTCTATAATATTTTGTCACATATACCGCAAAGTCATACGCGTATTTACTCCTACTCCCGTCTAGGATTATTAGGTCGGCTGTAGTCATTTCTACATACTTCAAATTATCCTCGAAGTCTCCGTGGCTACTAAACCCTATAATAAATGAGTTCGAATCTACCGGTTTTATGAAGTCCTTAACAAGCCAACCGTCTAAGAGGAAGTTAGTTGTAGCCTTAGTCCTCCTTTTAAATTCGGTTGCATGTTTAAACTCCACGTACCATCCATCTTTAATTATCTTCTTTCCCTCTTCAGTACTTTTACTTACAAATTTACCCACCATTTCTCCATATTTTTCAGCTATGGCTGTTAATTTCTCCACCTTATTTTCAACCAGAAACGGTGCATCGAGGTTATACTTACGCAATACTTTCATAGCCTCTTGTAACTTTCCGTAGTATGCGTAAATAGTAACCGGACCTTTAAGGAGGGCATCTGCTACATAATCTGCAAACAACATCTCCATATCATCCTTGTATTTTCTTACAAAGTTTGGACTGCCGTAGGTTACGTCCATTATTAATACGTCGGGATTGAGAATCGGCGTACCTTTCCCTGGGTTCCTAAAATCACCGGTATAAGCTATCCCTACACCTTTTTCAGTTTCAACAATTACTTGTGATGCTCCCATGATATGCTCCGCCCTCTCAAGCTTTATTTTCTCACCAAGAAGGTCTACCTTTACGCCGTAATTAAGCGGTAATTGTTTGTGCTTAGGTATGTTATATCCTAACACTTGTAACGATTCAATAGTAATGGGTGAGGCGATTATGCTGGTGCATTCCTTAATACTCTTATTTAATTCGCCTATGTGATCAGCGTGAAAGTGTGTCACAGCCCTGAATAACCTCTTATAATGACCATCGATAACAAAGTTATTACCTACCAGTATTGCACCGCTATCTTGTATATCGAACACACTAAAATTAAGGAAGTAACAATATATGAATTTTGATTAGGAAGGTTCCGTTTCTCCGCTTGACTCCTCTTTTTTCTTCAGCTTCAACTTATACATCTCTAAGATCTCTTGTGGTGTGGTAGCTTCTTCCACGCTCTTATCATCCCTCCACCTTATAAACCTGGGGAATCTTATTGAGAGTCCTGCTTCCTTGCTTATTTGCCCCTTACAACAGGTATGTTGCGGGGAAAGAGTTATCTCTGCACCTATCACCTCAGCCACATACTTTGGTTGGACCCATATATCTGGTTCCATTTCTGACTCTACTCTCGGGTCTTTGGAGTCTATTTTGATCTCCATAAGTTTCTTTTGTAGCTCATCCAGTTCCGCATCGCTGAAACCCGAGGCTACTTTACATACTGTATAAAATGTGTCAGTCTCAGGGTCGTAAGCTGCCATTAATAGTGAGCTTAACTTTCCTCCCCTCTTACCCCTCCCGTAAAAAGCACCAACAACTACTAAGTCAACGCTGTCAGCCATCTCACTCTGATAGTCTCTCTTGAGTTTTATCCACAAGAATCCCCTAGCTCCAGCCTGATATATTGAGTCTTTACCTACAGCCTTCACCATTATTCCTTCTGCGCCTTCTGAGATAGCCTGATAGAAGTACTCTTTCAGCTTTTCGACGTCATCGGTAAATATATGGTGAGCAATGTGCAACTTGTCGTTGGGCTTTATTATTTCTTCGAGCTTCTTTCTCCTCTCTGGCAAAGGTTTCAAAGTATAATCCTCTCCGTTATAATACATTAAGTCGAAAAGGTAGACATTTACTGGGTATTCCTCAACCGCCTCATGTATATCGTTTTTTCTCTTCCTATGCATTAACTCCTGGAAAGGTAAAATGTCTCCACTTTCTTTGTCTATAGCCACTATCTCGCCTTCAATTATCACCTCATCTGCATTGATATAGTCCTTAACATAATCTCTTACGTCGGGATACTGCTTAGTAATGTTTTCGAGCCTTCTTGAGAATATATAAACCTCATTACCTTTCTTGTGAATTTGAGCCCTTTCCCCGTCATATTTATAATCTACTAACGCTTGACCTCCGACTTTTGATAATATTTCAACCGGGTCGTTGAGCCTTTCTGCTAACATCGGTCTTATGGGTATTCCTACTTCAGGCTTTAGATTCTTTAACGCTTCAATACCCTCCGAAGCCACTACTTTAGCTATGTTACCAAGATCTGCCCTTAGATTATAAGCCCTTTCAATTATTGGACGCGCGTGAGGACCTCCTCCATAGGCGTTAGCGAGAGCGTCCATAATTGTGGCGTCTCCTATACCAACCCTCAGTCTCCCATCTATAAACCTTATAATGTATTTCGCTTCTAGGGGATCGGCCTTCTTTAATAAACCAGCTAGGGAGCGGATTTTTACATCCCTGCTACCTTCGCCCTCAGCCAAGGCGATCTTACTTAGAGAGTTATATACTTCCTCAACGGTTAGGGGAGAAGATGACGAAGCACCTAAGAATGTCAAGATTGTAGTTCCGCTGCCTGACTTTTTCAGCCTATATGCTACTTCACCCAAGTCACCTACCTTTTTAAGTTCGGCCTCGATTGTATCCTCCTTGACGTTAATCCCTATGGATAAAGCCTTTATCATTAACTTTTCTCCGAGACCTATTTCAGGATAACCAAAAAAGTCAGGCCATAGTTTTCCCTGAATTATATAAATCACTTTATCTATTACATCCTTATCGGATTTCTTAAACAAGTCAGTCAACAATGAAGTTATTTGTATCCTTGATGATATTCTCTCGAGTTTATCAAAATATTCAGCGATTAGTTTAAACTCCATCACTTTAATATGTTGATCAAAAAGTGTAATAAGGATGATGAAATCTGGCAAGACCGAGATATGACGAATCAGAGTTACCCTGACCTCTTATTCAAGTAACCTTTTCCTTAAATAGTGTTTTTATACAAAATATTAAGGTAGCATGATTCTTGGAGATCGTGACTTGAAATACTACCTTGAAAAAGGATGGATCGTAATAGATCCATTAAGAGAGGACAGTGTTAGAGAAAACGGAATAGACCTACGTATCGGTGAGGAAATAGCTAGATTTGAAGAAACACAAGACAAAGTATTCGACCCGGACAATCCCGATTACTCTCTTTTCCATGTAGAGAAAGGAGAAGAGTTTATAATACGCCCCTATGAACACGTATTACTCACAACGGAAGAATTAGTTAAGTTACCCAATGACGTAATGGCATTCGTAAACCTTCGTTCATCTTTTGCTAGACTAGGTCTCTTCATCCCTCCAACGATTGTAGATGCAGGGTTTGAAGGTCAGATTACGATAGAAGTAGTAGGCTCATCATTCCCCGTAAAACTGAAAAAAGGGATGAGGTTCCTTCACCTTATTTTTGCTAAAACTTTAACACCAGTAGAGAACCCATACCAAGGAAAATATCAAGGACAAAGAGGAGTTACAGTTCCACGGTTTACGAACAAAAATCACAGTTGAGCTGCTAGTTTCCATCCTTTAGAGTTAGCGTCATATATTACCAGTGCTTCTTTTGCCAATTTCCTGAATAGTTTTGCCTCTTTAGGTTCAAGCTTACTTGCAGCCTCTTCAGGATCAGATGTATCTATCGATGAAATATCTTCAATAAATTTGTTGTAAAAATCTTGACTCATAGCTATTCTTTCGGATTCTAAGTACATTATTTTAGCTCCTTCTCTCTCAAGTTTATTGAAGAAAGCTGTAGGATCTCTTAATGCCTTAAGTTCCGACTCAAATAATATACCTTCTTCTTGTAACCTTTCAATAGCTGTCTTCTTAAGTTGCGGTTGCTCTTTCTTCGCTTCAACCTTGATCTGTTTTTTCTCTTCACTCTTTTCAGTCTTTTCAGCACTCTTTTTACTACTTTCTAACTCTTCAATTTTTTCGGTAAGATCCGCAATTTTCCTCTTTATTTCCTCTATTTGTGCTGTAAAAGGATTTATATAATCCGTTATTTTTCTCTCTAATTTTGTAACAATCTGATTCACTATCTCGGGGTTATTCACGTCAACATTAATCTGATTTTGAATTGGGGTTTGCCTTCCGAACAAAACACTCCTTACGTACTCCGAAAGTAGAACATAACCCTCTTGTCTTGCTTTTTCTTCTAATTCCTTGTACTCTTCATCAGTAAGCTTAATTGAAATAATTTTCACAAATAAAATAAGTCATGCGTTATTAAAAAACTACTTTCCTTAAACTTGAGATTACGCTTTCTGATTCTGCTTCTCAAGGATTGAAGCTATGAAATTCTCTTCAGTGGGAACTCCTATGAATTCAACAGAGCCGTTTATAGCTACAGAAGGCACTGACATTACTTGATATTTCTCGGCTATGTCTTGGTTCTCGTATGCCTCTACCACATCTGATAGTACATTACACTTACCAGCTTTACAAGCTTCGTAAGCTACCATATGAGCCATTAAAGCAGCGTAAGGACAATAAGGACATGAGGGAGTAACCACCGTCTCGATCTTCACAAATCCGTTCAGCTTCTCTCTTATTGCATTAATTGTCTCTTGACTTAATCCACTTTCGTTTAGTGAAAGCCTTACAGCAGTCTCAACTAGTGCTCTTATCTCTTCTCCTAAGGGAGCGCCAGTCCATCTTATATAACCTTTAACAAAGGCAACAGTTGGAACTCTCTCGATATTAAACTCTTTGAAAACTTGTAAGTCATTCTGGTTAGCTTTGTCTACCACATGAATCTGTAATAAGCTTTTACCATCCTTTTTAGGAGCAGCGGCACTCATGAATTCTAAAAATCTTTTCGTAACATCACAATAGTGGCAATGTTCATCTAGAGAGTTTATAAATACGTATACATCAACAGGGTTTTTCATGTCTTTTAAAGCGTCTTGTAAAGCTTGTTTAACTTCGTCTGTAAAAAGTTCTGCAAATTCTTCCTCCATCCTAACCACGCTACTAATCTTTTTTGGCTTCGCCGAATAAAAAAGTAACTACTATAAATTCAAAATTTCCTCTTTTTTGCATTTAATTTGGTTGGGCTTTAGAACAAGGATATTTTCTGAATTAGGACTCGTCTCTCTGAAAATAATACCTTGGAATTTCTTAACTTTTACTTTTGAATTTAACCAGCAATCAGGGTCTAATCCTGCTTTGATACAAGTTTCGGCTAGGAAGGTCTCAGAGTCCCAGCAATATTCCATAGGAACTTGAGGCAATAATAGACCGCTATACATTATCCCGTACTCGACAATCAATCCGTCTTCTCCTACTTTAACTTGATTCACGAGGTCTTTCCTATTACTTGTTGTAATCTCCTCAGGTTTTGTCAGAACTGTTACCTCTATTATAATCTCATCGATCTCGTGCTTAGCTAAAGGAGGAAACCTGGGGTCAGAAAACGCAGCACCAATTGCAGCCTTACTTACTATCTCGCTAAGTGGTGCCACAGCCTCAACGTAACCTATACACCCTCTAAGAGATGTAGTTGAACCGGTTTCTTTTTCAAGTGTAACAAAAGCTAATCCTCTTTTATCTAGGACGGGGTCGTAAAGAGACTCATCAATCTTTCTCCTTAACCCTAACTCGACTTCAATTGACTGTCTTGCAATCTTTACTAATTTCTTGCCTAAATCTTCAGTGAGATCACTGATCGTAACTAATTGACTGCTGTCGAGACTCATTATTCTTTAATATTGCTCTCGCCCTAATAAGAGTGCTCTCTATAGTTCTCCAATGAGAACCCTTCCAATACTTTTTATGACACCTAGTGCACTCCCACAAATTGTCATTAACCTTCTTCAGCACACCGTTACACACGGAGCACCTTGAAAAATTAGGATCTACAATATTCAAATCTATAGAGTATTTAGAAGATAATTTAGCTAAAATTTCTTCAATTTTCAGACCAGGGATAACATAAAAACACTCTAGCCCCCTCTTCCTAGCTCTTACACATAACCCTCTATCTCTCGTTATAATTATTCTATTCTCATCAGAAGCAATCTTCAAAATTTTCCAGTCTACAAAGTTATTATTGTAGGCAGTGTCGTAACCTAATATCCTCAGCCACCTTGCTAGCTTGCCCAGCATTGCATCTACTACGAATTTCTGAGTTTGCATTAAACATTATACAGTATTACAAATATTAAAAGCCACGACGCCAATAATATTGAAACACCTCTGCCTAGTAAATCCCACTTAGTAAGGTTAAAACCCCTTATAATACCATAGACTATCCCAACGGATAACGCATATGTAATTAACGGAATCAGAAGTGCTATTACCTCGTTATTCAGTAAGATGAATGAAAGAGCACCGCTCACTACTCCCATAATCCCTCTGAGCACCAAGATTTTATCTTCCTTCTCCACGGTAATTAATAGACTATAGGGGGTAAAATAGTTGAATAGAAAAACGAGCATGTCTTACATTGATCTACTGGCGTGGTACACAGAAAACAAGAATAAACTTGAAGGGTGTAGAATAGACAACATATTCAAAATCGAAGGGCTTTCAGCCTACTTACTTAAGCTATATTGTAGGGGCGAATATAAGAACTTAGTCTTGGAGCCGGGTAAGAGAATTCACTTCACGAAATATGAAAGACAAAAAGACTCGACCGCCGAGGTCACGGTGTTACGTGAGCTTCTTCGAGACAGAATAATAAAAGACATCTCGATCTTAGGAACGGAAAGGATTATAAAGATACTTGCGTCAGAGAAAATCATCTACTTAGAATTACTCCCGAGAGGTCTCATGGTGATTACAGATGAGAATAACAAGGTATTGTTCTCTACCGAGTACAAAGAATTTAAAGACAGAACTATAAAATTAGGTCTAACTTATACCCCTCCTCCACCCTTAAATCCTCCGACTAAGGAAGAGATAGACAAACTACTTAAGAAAGGTAACCTAAGCAGGATCTTGGGAATACCTCAAGAACTCGCTGAAGCTCTGAAATTATACGCAACCAATGAACAAGAGCTGGAGGAAGCCAAGAAAAAGATTGAGGAATTATTGAGGAAGATATCAAGCGGTAATTTCGATAAGTGTTTAATTAAGGACACTACTGTACTCCCGGTAAAAATTGAAGGTTGTATTGAGATGGAAAGTTATAATGACGCATTGGATGAATTTTTTACAGCAGAGGAAAGATCGTTAATAAAGAGTGAAATAGACAAAAAACTTGAGGAAGAAAGGAAAAAGTTAGAAAAAACAATAGAGGAAACTAAAAGGCAAATAGAGGACTATGAGAAAAAAGCTGAAGAGCTAAGAAGCATTGCACAAATTATAGTGGCTAACTATGAGACGGTTAACTCCCTTCTTAGTCAGTCGGGTAAGCGAAATCCCTTCAAGACCACCATTAATGGAATAGAAGTGGAACTGGATCCTAGTCTCTCAGTCTATAAGAATTCTTCCAAATATTTCGATATGGCTAAGGAGTACGTGGAAAAAGCTAAGAGAGCAAGGGAAGTTTTAGAGGATTTACAAAGAAAAATGCGAGATCTGGAAAATCAAATCCTTGAAAGGAAGGAAGAGATAATTGTAGCCTCAAGAAAGAAGGAATGGTACGAAAAATACCATTGGACTATAACAAGGAATGGTTTTCTAGTAATTGCCGGAAGAGACATCGATCAGAACGAAAGTATAGTCAGAAAACTGTTAGAGGACAAAGATATCTTCTTCCACTCTGACATTCAAGGAGCTGCTGCCACTGTTCTGAAAACGAATGGTAAAGAGCCCAAAGAGGAGGACTTACTTGATGCTGCCACAATTTCGGCTTGCTACTCTAAAGCCTGGAAGGCTGGTATGGCTGCCATAGACGTTTTTTGGGTATACGGGGAACAAGTTAGCAAGACCCCGCCAAGTGGTGAGTACCTTAAGAAAGGATCCTTCATGATCTACGGTAAAAAGAACTATATAAAGAACGTTAGATTGCAACTTGCTATAGGCTTGATAAAGAGCGAAGAAGGTTTAAAAGTTATGACAGGGAACATCGATAATGTATCTTCGAAGACGGACACTTACGTTGTAATTTCTCCAGGTGACGACGATCCTTCTAAACTAGCTGATAAGATAAT
This sequence comes from Stygiolobus sp. CP850M, assembly GCF_037389425.1. NCBI lineage: Archaea > Thermoproteati > Thermoproteota > Thermoprotei > Sulfolobales > Sulfolobaceae > Stygiolobus > Stygiolobus sp. CP850M. The sequence goes on along the minus strand of NZ_JBBHKR010000094.1, from coordinate 11,794 downwards.
AAAGTACTTCTATGAAAAGTTCGGTATTAAAGGTCTTAGAGCTTTAAAAGAGGACATTATCAGAGAAATACCTGGTAAGTCAAAGCTTCTTATGAAAAAAATTAAAGCGTGAAGACATAATATTTATTGTTACCAGTTATGCCTTCTTTAACATTAGCCGAGCGAGCCTCTCTTGTAGGTCCCTTAGATTATAAAATTCTTAAAACCATTTATTCTCTCCATAGGAACCACGAGTGGATTATGACATCAGAGTTAGTAGAGGAAACAGGATTAAGGTTAAACGAACTCCAGCCGGTTTTGCTAAGACTGTATAACCTCAGGTTACTTTCAAAACAGATAATAAGTGGTGAGTACAGTTACAGAATTACTTTTACAGCTCTAGATATATTAGCAATAAAGAAACTTTACGTGGAGAAAGTCCTTAAGAACCTTGGGATAGTAATAGGGGTCGGAAAAGAGAGCGAAGTGTACGTAGGTTATAACTTTAACGACGAACCGCTTGTAGTCAAATTCCACAGGGTCGGTAAGAGAAGTTACAAGAACGTCAGGAAGATCCGAAATATCCAAAAAGATAAAGACTGGACGGTAATTTCAGTGGAAAACGCAGAAAGGGAATACCAGGCTCTTGAGTGTGTTAAGAAAAATTACGGCTATGTTCCACAACCTTACGGAAGAGCTTATAACGCCGTGGCTATGGAACTGGTGGAAAGTAGAGAGTTATACAAGAGTGAATTGACAAACCCAGAAGAAATACTAGATCAGATACTGTCGACAATTAGAATAGCGTATAATGAATGTAAGATGATTCATGGCGACTTAAGTGAATATAATGTACTTGTAAAGGACGGAACAGCTTACGTAATCGATTGGCCGCAATGGTCAAGCCCCGAGAACGAGGACTTACTCTTAAGAGATGTAGATCATATTCTTGCTTATTTTTATAAGAAGTATGAAATAGATAAAGATGTAGATGCTGTCATAGATTATATAAAGGGGAAACCATGAAGGTAATGGGAATTGATATTGAGCCAGGCCAAAGCCCGTCTTCCTTGAAGCCTCCCACATATTCTGTGATTATCATAAATGAAAAAGGTGAAGTAGAATACAAGGCAGAATCATCTCCTCTCACGAAAATATTAAGGTTAGCTTGGGAATTAAGACCAGATAAAATAGCAGTAGATAACGTTTACGAGTTAGCACCCGATGAGAAAAAACTTGTCAAAATCTTATCGCTTTTACCGGACAAACTAGAAGTTATACAAGTTACTTACGTCAACGACATGTTCAAAGATATCAGAGACGTAGCAAGAGAGGCTGAAATTGACGTTCAAGGAAAACCAACACCGTTAAGAACAGCTTATCTAGTAGCTGTTTTAGCACTAAAGGGTATAGGGACCCCCATCAGAATTAGGGAGAATAAGACAAAGATTATAATTTCCAGAGGCAGGGCTGTAGGACCCGGAGGGATGAGCAGTAATAGATATAAAAGAAACTTAAGGGGGCTCATTCTCAGAGTAGCTAAAAGAATTAAAGAACAACTAGATGCACACGGGTTTGATTACGATTATTCGATAAAGAGAAGTAAGAACGGGATAGAAAAAGCTGTATTTACGGTGTATTCGCCCAGAGAGAGTTTATACGGAATCGTAAGGAAAATGAAGGGCCATGACCTAAGAGTTGAGATAAAGCCAGTTTATAAATCCAAAATCGAGTTTGGAGATACAAAAAAAGAAACTAAGCCCATCATAGTAGGCATAGACCCTGGGATAGAAGTAGGGATATCAGTAATAGATTTGCACGGAAACCCCTTGTTTATGACGTCTAGGAGAAATATAGACAGGGAAGACGTAATAGACATAATAAGAAAATACGGAAAGCCCGTTTTAATAGCAACTGACGTAACTCCAGTGCCTGACACTGTAAAGAAAATTTCAGCCATGCTAAACTCTAAGTTATTTGTTCCAGACAAGAGGCTCAGCATGGATGAGAAGATGTTAATTGTCGATAAATTCTCGACTCAGCACGGATTGAAAATAGACGATCCGCACATAAGGGATTCTTTAGCAGCTGCTTTGAAGGCATATTATGAGATCTCCCACAAGCTTAATCAGGCTAGAGGATTACTAAGGAGAATGGATATAGACGTAGATGAGGATCGGGTACTGGAATGTGTTATTGAAGGTAAAACTATGGATGAGTGTGTAGAAAAAGAAATTGAAAAAGAGATAGAAGACACCAAAAATGAAATTTCTCAACCTAATTTTACTCCGCATCAAACTGACTACTACACTAAAGTGAACTCTCTTGAGGAAGAGAATGTACAGTTAAAGAGGGATATAGAAAGACTTAAAAGAAAGATCAGAGAAATGACATTTCAAAATATGTTATTACAGAGAAGAATTGATGAGATTAAAATGATGTATAATAAGGAACTTCAAAAGGAAAGAAAAATTTACGAGTTGAAGTTAGAGATAGAGAACTATATTAAACTTATAAATATCATGAGAAATAAAATAGAAGAGAAAGAAAGAGAAACCAAGAATTTACTCGAGATAATAGAAGGTTTGGTTAACTCAAGATTACTGGTAGTAGATTCCGATCAGTTACCTCCTTACATGAAGGTAGATATTAGCGAAAAAAGAGTATATTTTCATAGTCAACAAGTAGATAATTCTATAGTGAAGTTATTTTTGAGGGATAAAGTAATTGTTGAAAAAGAGACACTAAGAGACTTGGAAATACTTAATAAGGAAAAGTTACTCGCAGAGAGCGAAAAACTTGACCTAAAGAGAATCCTTGAAGACTATAGGAGAAATCGTTTCAGAACAAAATGACCTTACCCTCTAATATCAGATCAGAGATCTTGACAATATTGCCCAGCATCTCATCAGTGATCCCTTCGATCTCTCTCTTCATATTATCGTTAATTTTACCGTCCTCAGTCATAACCTGAACGTTAGCTATTAGAGGGTCGTCTATAGGTCTCCCTATTTGACCTAACACTTCTACTTGGACGCTTTTTACACCTTTTACCTCTTGAGATACTTTTTGTGCAATTAGGTTCGCAACGATGTTGTAAAGTTTGCCTACATGATTCACGGGGTTCTTTCCTGCAGTAGCTTCCAAAGACATAGGACGCATGGGCGTTATTAGTCCGGTAGCCCTGTTTCCTCTCCCCGTCATTCCATCATCTCCGTGCTCCGCTGAAGTTCCAGTCACGGTGAGATATACTATACCCCTATCTATCTTATCACCAGTGTTTATGTTCACTTTCACATCATAATTAGGAACTAATTTTGCTGCTAAATCTAGAATTTGATTCTTAGTTTCTTCTTTAACGTTTATATACTGATTTACGTCTTCTACAAGCTGGCTTATAACTGCCATAGCCACTGTTAATTCTATCCTATTGCCTTTTCTTAATCCCATCACCTTTATGTCTTCTCCTATCTCAGGGATCTTAGCTTTAATTTCCTTAGAGTTCAACAGCCTTTCTGTATTAAATACTAGATTTTCCAGTTTAGAATAAGGTGCAAATCCAACTCCAAAACTTGTATCATTAGATAAAGGTACTTTCTTACTAGCTTCAAATATTCCAACTAGATCCGTAGAACCTTTCCCTATTTTGTAATCAACTACTACATGTTTTTCTGGGTCTAGATATCTGAAGTGATCCTTAATCCATTCCTTAACACTTTCAATTATAATTGTTCCTACTGGTATACTCTCTGTTCCGTGCTCTGTCTTGACTTCAGTAGTTGCTCTACCTGATACTACAATGTATATAGGATGAAGAACTTCTCCGCCCTTGAACTTAGGTGCTGCTTGACCGCCTACGAGTAAAGTCTTATCTAAATTGTGATGTAAAATTACTCCGTAGTTCTTGAGATAATAAAGCGAAAGTTTTCTGCTGGCTTCCTCTGATGCCGAATCCGCTATGTAGTCCGGATGACCTACTCCTTTTCTTTCTACTAATTCTACATCTAAAGAGTCTATATCAGCCCAGTGGCTTAATTGAACGTTTATGTTCCTCATTATACCTTATCCTCACACCAAATAGCTTATAAATTTACTTTTCTTTTCCCATTATCACTTCGTAGTCAACACTGATAAAGAGGATGTTACTACCTCTGATTAAAACTCTGCCATATTTTGCAACAGGGTCTGATGTACCTTCTTTAGTCTCTATACAGTCCCTTAATACTAGGTTCATGGTACCGTCACTCTGTTCCAATCTACCGATGTATTCAGAACCATTCTTCAATTTCACTAATACAACTTTATTCATAGCTGTTTTTAGGCTCTTTAACGGATTTTCCATCTTCGCTTGCACGATAAGTCTCCTCAATTTGAAATTGTGTTACTAGCTAATATAAAAGGGTTCTCATCTCTTTTACCTTACGTTTTTTAAGGGAAATGATGTCAAGATAAACAACGTGGAATTAATAATCTCAGAACCTGAAGAAATTGTAAAGATATCAAAGACATTAAGCGTAATGGCAAGAATAAATATACTGAAACTTACAAGCGAGAAGCCGTTAGATATAACTGAATTAAGCGAAATACTGCACATGAGTAAGGGGAATATAAGTAATCATGTTGCTGAACTAGAAAATGCCGGCCTTGTGGAAGTTAAATATGAAAACGGGGTTAAAGGAATAAGAAAAATCGTGAAACCTAAATACCAAAAAATAACTATAATTTTACTCGATACCAGCACTAGCCTTGAGAAAACTAACGAAAACGGGTGAAGGTGCTAACGGTCTACTTCTGTATTCAGGATGCCCTTGTAGTCCGACGAAGAACTTGTGATCCTTAAGCTCGATCATCTCCACCAGACCGTTTTCACTTATTCCCGAAATAACCATCCCGTTCTTTTGGAGTTCGTCTACGTATTCAGGGTTGACTTCGTATCTATGCCTATGTCTTTCATAAGCGACTGTTGAACCGTAAATCTTGTTGGCTAACGTCCCTTCCTTAATTATAACCTTCTGTAATCCTAATCTCATCGTTCCACCAACTTGCACTACTTTCTTTTGTTCATCTAGAAGAGTTATCACCGGATAAGGTGTTTTAGGATCGACCTCTGTAGTGTGAGCCCCTTTCAAACCCATTATATTCCTAGCGAACTCCACTACAGCTAATTGCATCCCATAACATATTCCCAAAAACGGAATGTTATTCTCTCTTGCAATCCTTATTGCAGATATCTTACCTTCAACCCCCCTCGCTCCAAAGCCTGGCAATACTATTATACCATTAACCTTCTTAAGTTTCTCCAGTTCTTGTGGATAACTTTCGATATCGGTCGATTCTATCCATAATAATACGGGCTTTACTTTTAGTTTAGCCGCAGCGTGATATATTGCCTCCTTTATGCTTATGTAGCTGTCTTTCAATTTCGTATACTTACCGACAAGAGCTATTGTGACCTCTCTCTTACCCTCTTTGAGGTCTGAGATGAACTTCTTCCAATCTTCTAGATTGGGCTGACTATCTTTAAGCTGAAGTTTCTCTAGAATTCTACTTGGTACTCCTTGATTCTCGAGTATTAGGGGTACTTCATACGTCATGGAAACATCGTAGTTAGAGAAAATATTTTCTGGTCTTACATTTGTAAATAGAGCGATCTTTTTCCTAGTTTCTTCATCCAATGGTACTACAGACCTTGCAATTATAATATCTGGTTGTATTCCTATCCTTCGTAATTCTTGTACGCTGTGCTGAAGCGGTTTCGTTTTGATTTCCTCGGTGGCTTTTAAATATTCTACGAGTGCGACGTGTACAAATAATACGTTAGGTTCAGCCTCCTCAATTCTCAACTGCCTAACTGCCTCAAGAAAAGGCAAACTCTCTATATCACCTACAGTACCTCCTATCTCAACTATTACGACTTCCGCATTAGCCTTCTCAGCAGCTTTCCTTATCATTGATTTTATCTCGTCCGTAACGTGCGGGATTATCTGAACTGTCTGACCTAAGTATTTTCCCTCTCTTTCCTTTCTGATTACCTCGAAATAAACCTTGCCTGCAGTTATGTTGTTGTATTTGCTCATATTTATTCCGACAAACCTTTCATAATGCCCTAAATCTAGATCAGTCTCTGCTCCATCATCAGTTACGAATACTTCACCGTGCATATATGGGTTCATAGTCCCTGCATCTACATTCAGATATGGATCGACCTTTACTAACGTGACATTATATCCTCTGGCCTTTAGCAGAAGCCCTATAGAGGCTGACACCGTACCCTTACCAACACTTGACAGAACGCCTCCGGTGACTATAATAAACTTCGTCAAACGGAAATCACAGCTAATATTCTACAAACACCAGTTTTAAAGCTCATTTGTCTTATTTGTAATGGGTAATCTATACGGGGAATAATATGGAATTACTTGAAAAACTAAAAAATTCTAGATCTTTACAGGTAGCACTAGATTTTTTAAAAATAGATGACGCCTTAAAAGTAGCATTAGATGCGATAAAAGGGGGGACAGATATATTAGAGTGTGGTACTCCACTACTAAAGGCTGAAGGTATTACTGCGCTTAAAAAACTTAATGAGATCGGTAAAGGGAAAATCGTTCTAGCGGATACTAAGACGGCAGATGCTGGTGATGTTGAAGCTGAAATAGCTAGGTTGGGAGGAGCAAAAATAATGACTGTCCTAGGAATTATGGATGATGCTACAATAGAGAGTGCAGTGAAGAAAGCTCATGAATACGGTATCTTAGTGCAAGCAGACTTAATAAACGTTAAGAACGTTAGGGACAGAGCTCAGGAACTCAAAAAATTAGGTGTGGATATAATAGGACTACACGTTGGTTTAGACGTACAAAAGAAAAGGGGGATTAGCGTTTCAGACCTTAAAAAAGAGATCAAAGAGGTATCGGAACTGGGAGTAGTAGTTTCAGTAGCTGGAGGCTTAAATAAGGAGAGGATACAAGAGTTGCTTGACTTACCGATTAACATCTTTGTTGTAGGCGGAGCAATAACAAAAGCAAGTAATCCTTATGACGTGACATTAGATATAGTTAAGATAATAAGGCAGAAGTGAGAGTATTAGAAGAGGAGAATTATATGTCTCAGCCTGGCGGTCAGACAAAGTCTAAGGACGTAAAGCTTGTGACGAAGCAAGTAATAACTCCTGACGTTCTTAAAGAAGACAAAAGAAAGGTCAAACTATTATACATAATTAAGGTTTTAGGCGGTGCATCGGAGAAGGCTCTAGTTACTGCATTAAATGAAATGAAGGAGAAAGGGTTAGATTTAGGATATCAGTTCAACATCATTGGCGGAAACATTTTCAGTCCTATGGTTAAAGAAGATATTACTTCTTTATTATACTTAGGATATGTAGAGAACGATCCAGTCAGCAAGAAGTTAAAAGTCACCAATAATGGACTAGAGTTTTTAGACACTCAAACTATAGAGGAAGATTTCAAGAATAACCTTAACCAATTAATAAATGATGTAAAACTTAAGGTTCAGGCGATAGATGAAGAAAATAGATTAAAGAATAGAAGAAATAATAGAAGATACTAAACTAAAGTTCTACCTTATTTATTTTTTTGATTTTAATCCATCTTGTTATAGTACAGTTGTTATAATAGTGTAGTAAAGAATACAGTAAAGAATATTAAAATAGAAAGATACTTCACATCGTCATAAAGCTTCCTCTTCTGCCAGTCTGCTGTTGGTTCTCGTCACTTAGTGGTCTGTTCCATATCAGTGGGTCTAGCTTTCCTTCTTTGCTTAACTTGATTACCAATTCTCTAAACTCGCTCGTATGTCTTATGTCTAGTTCAAGCAGTGTTTCTAAAAGCTTCCATGTAGTCTTCATTACATCCTCTAACATCTCCTTAGGCATATGCCTAATAATTTGCGGATCTTGTAACCATTGATCGAATGCTTTTATAGTCCTCATTATATGCTGGAATGCTACTCTAGTGGCTAATATTAAGTCAAGTCTGTCAATATCACCTGACTCATATTTTTTCTCCATTTCTCTCACAGTATTCAATAAATTCTTTTGCATCTTAATCCATTCGTCAAGATTTGAGAGATATCCGTTTTCCAAACGGCTACACCAATATTACTTGTGTTACTACAAATTAATAAGCATATGTCAAATACTCTCTTTAATGTTATAAGGTAGACCTTCCGACAAGATTTCTCTAGGAATTTTATCCTTATATTTCTTTAAAAATTCAACGTCTTCACTTTCTCTTCTTAACTTATCTGGTAACATCCTCGGTATTTCGTCAATAACTGGATACCATCTCTTACACTGAGAACAATAAAGAATTCCATAAACGATCTCTCTCTTGAAACACTCTTCACAAGGAAGTTCTTCCTTGGCATCCTTAACGTTGACTTTCTTATACGCACAATATATTTCGCACAAGGGCTTTTTCTCATCTCCTAAATTTCTCTCAACTTGTTTCTCAGAAAAAACGTAGTACGTAAGAGGAAAATGTTTACAAATAGGACAAGCTAAAAGGTCTAACAGCCTATACTTCATCCGCTTTCAACAATACTCTTTAACTCTTGAGCTATATTATTTGCTTTTTCCTCATCTTTAGCCTCTACTAGAATCCTTATTATAGGCTCTGTACCGCTCTTCCTTACTAAGAACCAATAATCGTTTGTTATCACCTTAACACCGTCAATAGTCAACATCTTTCCTTTTCCCTGATATATCGAGATTAACTTAGAATAGAGGACGTTAACATCATATCCAGGCTTTAACTCCACTTTAGTCTTCACTAAGTAGTACTTAGGCAATCTATCGAAGAGTTCGGCTGAACTAACGTTCTCCTCAGCCATCAGCTCTAGCATTAACGCGAAACTCATAGCACCGTCTCTAACGTACTGATGAGGAGGATACATAAAGCCGCCGTTCTCCTCAAATCCAGCTAAAGCCTTCTCATCCTGGACTCTATGTGCAATATCTACACTACCTACCTTAGTCCATATTACTTCAATCCCGAACTTAGATAGGTATTCCTCAACAAGGCTGGAACTAGAAACAGCTGTAACTACCTTATTACTGGCTCTAGGATTCTTAACGTGAGTCCAATACGAGAGGAGAGCCGCGCTCCTATCTCCCCACTGTATCCTACCTTCTGAGTCAATAAATATAGCCCTATCGGCATCACCGTCATGAGTTACGGTTAAGTCTGCCTTCAACGTTTTAGCTACGTTTGCCGTCTCCTTTAATGAATCAAATGTGGGCTCAGGTTGTCTAGCCGGAAACAACGGGTCAACATTACCGTTAAGAGTATATATTTTACAGCCTAATCCTCTGGCAACTAAAGGAGTAGAAAGTCCTCCTACACTGTTAGCAGAGTCGATGAGAACCGTGTAGTGCTTTTTAGCTACTTTTTCTACATCAACATGGCTAAGGACTCCCTTTACGTAAATATCTATGACTCTGTCCTCCTTCTTAACCTCGTTAGTTAAAGCGCTCCATTCTTGCGTGTTGAACCTCTCGCTAAAGTATACTTCTTCGATTTCATTCTCCTTCTCTCTTCTTACTTCAATACCATCACGATCTATAACCTTTATTCCATTATAGGGAGCCGGATTATGGCTCGCAGTTACTATTACACCAGCGTCGTATCCTAAGGTCTTAACAGCGTATTGTAGCGCAGGAGTTGCTGCCATTCCACCATCATAAACTTGGACACCTACACTAAGTAACCCTGCTTCCACAACCCTCATTAACATGTCTCCGCCAGCTCTTGCATCCCTTCCTATGAGAATTTTGCTTTCCTTACCAAAATATGTACCTATAGCCTTAGCTAATTTAAGCACTAATTCAGGTGTTAGTTCCTTGTTAACTATTCCTCTGACTCCATCGGTACCGAATAACTTACCCATAGTAAGAGTTTCCCTTCTTTTTATTTTAATTTTGTCGTAACAATTTGAGTCGATAAGATGTAAAATAATCTGGATAAATTTCTCAGTAAAGCTATCAGGTAGGGCATGAACCAGTTGGATACTCCATAGCTATTACGTTTTGAATCATGTCCGAGGCTTGAATTATCTGAGTGAAGTTATCAAGATTCTGATAGATGTACTGAGGTGAATAGCCTTCTAAAGTAGTAGGATTTACTATAGGAGTGTCTACGATGTAAGTCCCGTTAGGACCTGATATCAAGATAGCGAAATTTAGGTGAGGGGGTTTTACATACAATGCTGGTGGTTTACCGTAATTGCTTACTGTAATGTTGACTTCGTAGTGTATTATAATACTTGCTACTTGAGTCGCATTAGGAACACCCATAGTTTCCAACTCTTCTGTCAGTATTTGCTCTCCTTCAGGTATTAACTGGTCAGTAGGAATTGGAGTGCCATTGTATGAAGCATTAAGATACTCGTTGTAAACATAAGCTATGTAAAACTCTAATTCTCCTTGTGACTTGAATCCGGTGAATATCAGACCGGGTATATTAGCAGGAGAATGATCGGGATCTGAATAATGAAATTGGAACGACACATTACCATAATTCTTAATAACATTATATATCGCCCACGATGCAGCAGCTCCTACTGGGCAACCATACCAAGATTGTTCAACAACAATTACCTTACCCGGTGGTGCATAGTCCTGATCATTAACCTTCACAAACGTACCCGCGGGGATAGTATTTTGTAAGAGAGACGACTTTGACGCTGGAGTTAACGAAGAAGATATATTGTTACTGAAGTGCGATAATACGAGAACTCCGCCTATTATTATTATTACTAAAACTAATAATCCAATTAACGTTTTTTATTCATCGATAATATCGATGAATATGATTTTATAAATGTTACTATAAATTAACTTTATAATGAAATTATATTGAAGAGCAGTTTCCACTGAAATACTTATTGACTCTATTTGAAGAGAGTATTAGTCGTGGAAATAATAGACATTAACGTACATCTAGGGCTTAAACTTTATCCCACTAGCGCAGAATATCCTTTACGTGACTTCGTCTTAAATCCTGCATATAAATACGGTTGCGAGTGTTGCGTAGACGGGTTCTATCAACAGTATATGAAATATCCTGACAAACCTAGGCTAGGAATTTACAACGTAAGGTGCAGAATTCCTCCTCAAGTCGAGGTTTATAGACAGATCGAGAAAGGGATCGTAGGCTTAATACTCAACCCTATAAACCACTCCTTTAGCTTAAAAGATGAAAGAGTTCTTGAATTAATCAAAATTGTGGAAAAGGAAGACCTACCCCTTCTCGTATATACGGGGAGAGGTTACGGTAACCCCTCCCACTTAAAACCATATTTGTCGAGAGTACCTTATCTTATTCTCATACATTCTGGATATCCTAATTACATCAACGAAGCTATGGAACTAGCGAAAGAAGAAAAAGTGTTTTTCGAAATCTCTATGGTACCTCCTGAGATAAGCATTGTTTTTAAAGGCAAAAGAGTTTACGGCAGTAACTACCCTTATACACCTATTGACTTAGGACTATTGAATTTACATGGGTTGGACGAGAAGGAAAAGAGTCTATACGCAAAGAAAATTTTTAAACTATAATTAGACGACTCGTGATTAAAAGTCACCCTCTTGTCTTATTTAATGTAACTTGAGTCTTAGTCTCTTTAAGCTGTCACAATAGTAGAAAAAACGCCTTATATTAACAGAATCTAAATATATATACTACTTTCAAGAGTATTATAAGTATGGGAATTCCGTTCTTCGGACAATCATCATTTGGATCTGCACTTTGTGGAGGGTCTATAGGGCTGGGAGGAAAAACAATGACGGTACCAG
>NZ_JBBHKR010000093.1:0-3668 GCF_037389425.1 Stygiolobus sp. CP850M | reverse complement strand
CCTATCCAACTCAGCTTCACCTACGAAAGGTACTAACATGTCTTCCTTATGTAAGTAGTAAGCAAACTTGACCTTTTCGTTCTTATTCCTTATAAAGAGATCCAATACATCAGTCCTCTCACACTCAGCTTTTAAACCTAAAGGCTTCAGGTAATCTACACCCTCATATACTAAATCGCCGACCTTAACAATCACCTTATCGTTCATGAGAATTTCTATCAGCCTCTTCCCCTCTTTGTCATAATATACTTTTCTGAATACCCTACCATCAGAGGTGAACCCCGTTAGAACCAATTCCATATACTATAACATTTCCGCTATGTAATCTTAAATACTTTTTAATCACTTCCAACGCCTTACTGTGGGTTATGTTTATAAAATATCATCCATAAGTTTTCTTTTTACCACCTCCCAGCTAATGACTGGCTCTGCTCATGAGGGCGGAAGTGATAATGAGATTCGGATGAGAAGATAGGATTTATCCCTCGACTAGTTCTAGCGAGTTGAGCATAAATATTGTATGATCCATTTAAAAGGGATATTCGTCTGGCGGGATTAGAAATAATTAAAGAAAGTAAGTTACACCGCGGGTAAATACTAGAGTAGTCCCCCTACCTTTTAACCGTTTGTTTTACTTAACCTCTTCCTAAGTTCTTTTTCGCAAGTCCTACAGCATGTATAGTATATCCTCTTACCTAACTTAAAAGTGATGGGATCACCCCTTATCTCTCCCCCGCAGTAGTCACAACGAAGCTCACCTCTTATAACTGTCACCGTATTCACCTTCTGGGTTGAAATAAAGTATTCCTTCTCGTCCTCAACTTTACTCAGAATCTCCTCTATTTCATGTAGTTTTCCCCTTACTAGCGAAATGTATTTACCGTCTATGAGTTTATAACACTCCGCACTTCCTTCTATGCACTGACGAGAAATTAAAAATAGTATCAGTTCTCCCTCTTCCTGATAATCCACTGTAAACTTAACGCCCTTATCCTTTAACGATTTAATCACCTTCGCAACGGTAGCCCTACTTACGCTTAATTCCTTAGCTATACTACTGGCACTCCTCCTCCCGTCTTCTCTAAGCATTTGGAGCACTTTGTATTCTAACTGAGAGAGTTTACTCCTTTCCATAATGTAACTTAAATCCGTGCTGATAATATACTTTGTCTTTATATTGACCGAGTCACGAGACACTTTTTTACAAAAAGCTACACGATAACATATACAATTTTACGTTGTAAACGTTAGGTTAAAAATTTCCCCCGTGGATTATAGATTATGACGCATATATGTCCCGTATGCGGTATGGAAGTAGACGACACAACTCCCTATAAGACGATGTACAAAGGAACAGTATATTACTTCTGTAGTAACGGCTGCAAGAAAGCGTTTGAAAAAGACCCCGATAAGTACTTAAAAGAAGGCCCGCAGGGAATGCCTTGAATGGAACTCAGGATAAAGAAACAAGAAGAGCTGAAAATTGTAGGGATGCACTGTTCGACATGTGCATCTACAGTATCAAAAGCTATTAAAGGAGTGCCAGGGGTTGAGGAGGTTAACGTTAATCTAGCTTCGGGTGAGGCAAAAATAGTTATTGAAGGAGCGAAGCTAAAGGACGTTATAAACGCCGTTAGAAAAGCTGGATATGATGTAATAACACAAAAATTTAACATGAGCCTGGACGTAAGCGAGGAGGAAATACGGAAAGTCAAAGAGATAGTAGAAAACCTCGATGGAGTAATCAGCGTTAGATCTGGGAGAGACAATCTCCTTGTCGAAATAAACCCAATGACTACTTCACCTCAAACCATCGTAGAGGAGCTCAAAAAGAGAGGGTATAAGGCAGAAATTACAGACTTAAGGCAAAGCAGAAAATCCGATTTTAAAGACTTGTTGACCAGACTAGTGGTTTCTTCAATTTTCACTTCGTTAGTATTATTATCAGCCTCTCCACTCCTGCAATTAATCTTCTCGATCCCAGTCCAGTTCTACTCTGGTCTAAGGTTTCACAAAGGAATGATCAGAGCCCTAAGAAACAAGACCACTAATATGGACGTTCTGGTCTCACTTTCGTCTAATATAGCATGGTTTTATAGCCTATTTTCACTCTCTAACCCCTTTTTCTCGGCCTCCTCCCTACTTATTACGTTTATTTTAGTAGGTAAGACACTAGAGGCTTATTTAAAGGAAAGAGCTAGCGAACAAGTCCTCTCACTCATTAACGTAAAGGCGAAGAAAATAACAGACTCTGGAATAATAGAGGTAAACGCCTCGGAACTGAAGGTAAACGACGTAGTAATCGTGAAAAGCGGTGAAGTTATACCCGCTGACGGAGTAGTCGACGAAGGAGAAGGCTACGTTGATGAGTCGATATACACTGGAGAGTCAGTACCTACAAGAAAAATCAAAGGAGACCCCGTAATCGGTGGTTCGATCCTCAATTCGGGGTACCTAAAGGTCTTCGTAACGAGGACCGGAGAGAGGACTTACTTGTCCCAAGTAGTAGAGGCTATAAGAGAGGCTGAAACCACAAGACTACCAATACAACAGTTAGTTGACAAGATCTCAGCCGTTTTTGTGCCCACGATTATCGCGGTCTCAGTAATAGCTTTTGCAGTTTGGTTTTTCGTATTACATTTCCCCCTCTATTTTTCCGTACTAATAACAGTCGCGGTTCTGGCGTCAGCATGTCCTTGTGGTTTCGGTCTCGCAACTCCCATGGCTATAATCGTTGGGCTAAGGAAGTTGATAAAGAAGGGTATCGTCGTCAGGAACGGTGAGGCATTAGAAAGGCTTAAGGAGGTTCAGGTGTTCGTCTTCGATAAGACCGGGACAGTAACAAAGGGTAAAATCAGAGTCGCAAAATACGAGGGGGATGTGGAACTGGCTTCACATCTAGAAAAGCTCAGCAACCACCCTGTAGCCAAGGCAATAGCTTCGTTAGCTAAAGGTAAACGGGACGTGGAGGGCTTCACTGAATTTAAGGGAGAAGGGATATACGGAAAGGTCGACGGAAGAGAAGTACTAGTAGGAAAGAGGGAGTTTGTATTGAGGAACTGTGAAGGGGAAGGCAAAGATGCAGACGTGCTAGTGTGTGTAGAAGGAAAGGTTACCGGGTATATTTGGTTGGAGGACGAGATAAAGGAAGAGGCGATTAAAGTAGTGGAGTGGTTAAAGAGACGTGGTTACGATGTAATCATAGCTACGGGTGACTCGAGCAAATTTGCTGATCGAGTGGGTGAGATACTAAAGGTAAAAGTGTATAAGGACCTTTCACCTGAGGACAAAGTTGAAGTCGTAAGGAACTTAGGAAAGAAAGTGGCATTTGTAGGTGACGGAGTTAACGACGCTATGGCACTTAAAGAGGCTTACGTGGGAATTGCCATCTCTACTGGGACGGATATAGCAAAGTATGCGGGAGATGTCATCATCCCTTCCCTCGAGTCGTTATTGGACTTAGTAGCGCAAAGTAAGAGGACTGTGAGGAAGATAAAGGAAAATATTGCTTGGGCATTAGCATATAATTCTATTCTGGTACCTATAGCCTCTGGTCTCCTCTACCCGTTGTATTTACCACCGGAGTATGCAGCCCTAGCAATGTCTATGAACAGCGTTAGCGTAGTATTGTGGAGTTTTGTCCAGTGATACAGAGCGACTATTATTAC
>NZ_JBBHKR010000092.1:0-14429 GCF_037389425.1 Stygiolobus sp. CP850M | reverse complement strand
AGAGAGGTTAGTAGTCTTCTAGATAAGAGAGTTAAAATAGTTAAAGACAAAGCTGCAAAAGTCTCCCCTGAAACTGGAAAGGTCGTTACTGAGAAGGGTAAGGAAATAGAGTTCGATTATTTAGTTCTTTCCCCTGGGGTTAAAAATAAGAAAGGTGCATTACCTAGTTGGCACAGCGAAGAGGATGCCTTAAAATTAAGGCAAATGATAGACTCCTTCTCGGGTAAAAAGATTGTTATCGGATACTACGGTATTATCAAATGTCCAGCCGCACCCTTTGAGTTGGCATTCTTACTCAAACAGAAGTTTCCCGAAGCAAAAATTACTTTTATTAATCCAGTAGCACAACCTCCAGAACTGCAAAAACCAATGGCTTCGAAGTTAGCCGAGAGAAGTAAAGAACTGGGAATAGAGATTATAAGAGGAGCAAAGATATCGACAGTGAATGTTTCAGATAAAGTAATTCAAACTGATGACGGACAAAAGATAAGCTACGATTTAGCCTTAATTGATACTCCTATATACGTAGCGGAGGAATTTAGTAACTTAGTAGACTCTACGGGCTTTATCCCCGTAGATAAGGAGACTCTTAAGGTGAATGGCTTTGATAATATTTATGCTGTAGGAGATGTGACGAACATTATGTTACCTCCTAAGACGGGAGCAATAGCCCATTATGGTGCAATCCACGTCGCTCAAAGCATATATAATGATATTATGGGTTTTGGTAAGATTAAGTTTGACGGTAGTGCGTTGTGTGCAGTGTATGGAGGTTACGGTAATGGTTACTTTGTCTATATGAACTATAATAAAAGCAGGGCTCTAGGTCCTTCTAGTATATTCCACTCAGCTAAGAGATCCTTTACAAGCTTGTACTGGTTATCGTTAAAGGGAACAATTGATCCTTTTCTTGAAATAGCAAGAAAATACTTCAGTGGTGGTCCTGAACTCATCAAGACTCGTTAGTGCCCGGTGTCATCACGCTAATAGTTTATAACATAAGAGGTAATAAATTAAGCTAAAATCAGACAAGGAGCGTTCTTCACTTCTCAGGTTCTTCCCACTTCATCATCAGTCTTTGCGGGTTTAGCTCATCGATCGCAAGGGGTGGAACATCCTCATCTGTGAAGTAATCATTTCATTTTTTACTTTTCAAGATCATTAAGTAAGTAATGATTTTAGATGAGATAATAAATGAGTTACGGTTTGCATTAAAAGGCAAAAAAATAACAAATTCGTGTATAGGTGTTGCCTTTACAGCAAGCCTACTTAGTGACGGAAATCTTGGGATTTCTCACACAATACTAGACGGAGAAAATAGTATGAGTGGAGAAATAATGGGTAAAGAAGCTGAAGAGGTAGTAGAAAAACTGACTTCAAACCCGCTAGAGAGGTCGGTAGCATTATCGGTGTTAAACGCGATAAGTGTTTTACCGACCTTTGAAAGGGGCGATCCATTGGATGTTATGGAAGGAAATAAACTTTGCCTATTTGGCTACTCCCCTATGGTAGAAACCAATAAATTCTCCTCGATCATTATTTATGATTTTAGAAACCCCGAGACTCAGAACCTCGGCAAAGTAATAGTAAAACCGTATTCCTCACTGACTTCCGAGACATGTAATACTGCTGTTATATTTGCTTCTGCATTGGTAGCAGGTTATACGGAGAGTATACTTAAGAGGATATCAGCTGACCACCTGATTTTGAGCGGGATATCTTCAGTTTACGCGCCGTCTACCCTTAGAAACTACGGATTTGAGTATGTGAGCAAAGTAGAGACTGTTGATAAATTCAGAGCTTTTAGGACTGTGTGTGAAGGGGGTTCAGGAAGGCAATTAGCTAAATATATATATAAAATCTATACAAAGCTCTGAAAATTAGATTGTACTCTTTATTTCGTCAATACTTTTATAACACTTGTCCTTAAACTTAAACTCTAAATCCAGGCATCCGTTATCTTTAACGATTTCCACCCTTATGTCATCAGGCACTTTTTCTTTACTCTTTATTAGTTCGTTTATCTTGAGATAGGCTATAGCTACTCTTGATAAAGCCCTTATATCAGTACCTAAAGTGTAGCTTATATTCATAGCTTTCTTAGCATTTTCTAAGTACTTTTGGTCATCAGTTACAGCCCATAGTCTTGCAAAAAATATTGCAGCTTCAGAGTTAGCAATAGGTTCGTAAACCGGTAGTTTCACAAGGTCATTTTCTGCTTTACAATCTCTGAAACCCAAATTATCAGCTAAGTTATTCAATATCCATTCAGCTACTTTAATAGCTAGGCTAAGGTAACTATCGTTAAAGGAGTTTTGATACAACGTTAGTAATGCATTGCCTACCATAGCCTGGTCTATTAAAAGACCGGAGACCTCTTTTCTACTACTCCTTACAACGCTTCCGTCTTCCTTAATTCTTTCCATTAGCTTTTTAGAATACTCATCAGTCTCAATTCCCAAGATCACATTTAACGCTAGATTAGAGGTGTATTTTTCATCCAAATTCGGCTTCTTTCCAGATAATAAAAAATCTGCAACTGGGTCTGCAGGTGTGACTAGTTTTAAGATTTTCTCGTATTCTTTATGTAGTCTAGAATAAAACTTAAGGAACTCAACACCTCTGAAGTCTATTGGATTACCATCAATAGCGTAATTGAGGATATCATAAAATTCTACCGGGTTAACATCCTCTACTCTTTGCGGTACTGTGGGTAATATTCCCACAATCTTGTCCCTATTTGAATAAATATCTCTTAGTCTATCCTCTACATAATCTACGTTTTCTGATTCTATTATTCCTAATAGTCTACCGTCAGGGCTTATTATTCCTATAGATGGTATTATGCCTCTACTATACCTTACCGTGTATTGTAAGTACTCTATGGAGTTTAATTTTATCAAATAAAACTTCTGTGCTATTTGTAATTTACTTATCTTTTCAAACAATTCGTCACATACATTACATTTGTCAGAAGTAAAGAATATAGCTAATAATTTTCCATAGAATTTTGCGTCAGCCAGTGTCTTTTCGGATATCATACATACCGTAATGCTTATTTCAGTTTAATAACTTACTCTCTCTAATGAGTAGACCACAAACTAAATGGAGCTGCGGGCTATGCGGGAATCCAATATATTGGGACGAATTATTCACCTTTTTATCAAATAAAGCAGTAGTACACTTCACGTGCCTAAAAGAGAAAGCGCTCAAAACAGCAAGAGTTAGCCAAGACACGATGAACATAGTTCTTGATTCGCTTCAAGACGAGTTAAACAAAATAGTAGTGTATAAACAGAGGATGTCAAAAGCTGGTGACAATGAAGAAGTTAAAAAGGCATTAGAACAAACTGAGAAAGATGCTGAGAAGAACTCTGCAATTCTCACCAGGCTCGTAGAGAAATTAAGCTCTATAACAAGTTAAATTTTTATTCTATGTTTCTTTTTAAAGATTCTAGATAAGGTAATATTGACAGAAAAACGATATATTTAGATAATGAGTAAGTTTGTATATAAATGAAAGTCACGTTAGTTTCTTATACAGTTGATGGAGAGAGAACTATTGCAATTGCAGCAAAAATGAGTAGGTCAAGAAAAGGGTGGGAGTATCATGCACAAACGATGAGTGATGAAGAAATAGAGGAATGGATAAGGGACGCAATAGTTCACGGATATTGGTCTGTGCTTGAACACAGTGTATACACTTTTTCGCTTGAAGGTATTTCAAGAGTAGCGTCTCATCAACTTGTAAGGCACCGTATCGCTTCGTATACTCAAATGAGTCATCGCTTTGCAAAACCAGTCGACGAATATTATCAGCCTGTTATACCGCCTTCTACTAAGAATCGGGCTTGGCAAACTGTAGAGGAAGCGTATAGAGAAGCATACAACCACTATTATAAACTCCTAGAAGCTGGTGTACCTGAAGAAGATGCCCGTTACGTTTTACCGAACGGTGTCAACACGAACATTGTTGTGACTATGAATGCACGAGAACTTTACAACTTCTTTGCCCTACGTTTGTGTTCAAGGGCACAGTGGGAGATACGTCAGGTAGCATGGAAGATGCTCGAAGAAGTGAAGAAAGTACACCCTAGACTATTCCGTTATGCTGGGCCGAATTGTATAATTCATGAGAACTTTATACGTGACACGCCGATAACTCTTGACTCAATAAACGAGAAGACGGAGTTTATAGCGAGGCGTTGTATAGAAGGAGTCCCGAAAGAAGGGATTTATAAATGTATACAAAATTCAAAACTATCACATTAATTAGTCTTATCTTCAAGTAGTAATGAACAGAAATAGAGAGCTTTAGTTTAAATCTCTTTTTTAGTTTATGTTATCTTTTCCTAACAATTGATAGAAAGGTATTTTAGGTGATAAAATTAGAATATTCCTGATGGCTTTTACGCAGGCAATTTTAGCCTTTGGTCTCCCTCTCGTGTTATTCTTAGCTGCAGGTTATGGCGGATATAAGGTTCTATCTCTAGCTGTAGAGGGGAAATTTAACCCTTTAAAGGTCAGTAGATTTGAAGCCGGCAACATTCCATTCGGAGAAGGTAGGCTTTGGTTTCCCCTTCAGTATTATGGGTACTTACTAGTATACACCTCAATTGAACCGATCATTGTCCTTTTGTTCTCGATATCTGAGGCATCCTACTTTACCTCGTTTATACTGTTTAGGAATCTCCTAATAATAGTATTTACAACTATAACTGTCCTTTATCCGGTTCTGTACTATGCAGTAAAGCAAGTTAATATAATACAGTATTGGTTAATTAGGAGGTGATATAATGTCGTCTTCACAACAAGTTCCTCAGTCTCTTCTCTCAAAGGTTATTCAAGACCTAATTGGAAAGTTTAAGGTTACTGGAAAAGCCGAATCAGATACGAGAGGATATGTAGAGGTAGACAAATCTAAAATCATTCAAGTAGCCAGTTATCTAAAAGAAATAGGATTTGATCACGTTAAGAGTGTAACAGGTATTGATTATCCTGAGCAGAACCAATTTGAGGTAGTTTATCACGTATCTTCTTATTCTGTTCCTGAGCTCACTAAAGTTATATTAGCCGTTAAGTCTAAAACTAGCTACAAAGATCCTAAATTTCCTTCCCTTTATTCCATCTGGGAAAGTGTGTGGACTGGTGAGAGGGAAACTTACGAAATGCTAGGGATTATATTTGAAGGTCATCCTGAGTTGAAAAGGTTATTTTTAGATGAAGACTTTGAAGGAGTATATCCACTGAGGAAGAGCTTTAAATTAAAACAGGAGGGGTTGTTTATTGACAAGTCAGCCTGAACCTTCAGGTCTACAAGTGGATATTATTCCAGTACAAGGAGAGCTTAACGTAGGTCCTCAGCACCCTGGTTCAGGGCACATGAGAATCTATGTAAAACTTAGCGGTGATATTATTGAGGACATAGATTTAGACGTAGGATATGTGCATAGAGCGGTGGAAAAACTAAGCGAAATAAGGAACTATATGCACTTGATTCCTTTGGTCGAAAGGCCTGCTATACTGGATTCAATCCACATGAACTTGGGGTATATACTTGCCTTAGAGAAAATATTAGGGGTAGATGTCCCTGAAAGGGCGCAGTACCTAAGGTCTCTTGCTGCAGAGATAAACAGAATAGCCAGTCACCTCTACGGTACGGGTATTCTTGGGATTTTCTTAGGTCACTCAACGGCATTCATGTGGGGGTTTGGAGATAGAGAAGTGTGGGTAGAGATACTTCAAGCTTTAACCGGGGCAAGAGTTACCAATTCCTATGTTATCCCAGGCGGGGTCAGGAGAGATTTGACTCCAGCAATAAAGGAGATGATCGAAAAAGCCCTAGCTTATCAAAGAAGGAAGATTAAGGACTGGTATAAGATATTCGTTAATAATCCTAATATAAGGAGTAGATTAGAAAACGTCGGAGTAATGACTAATGAGAATGCGATAAAATGGGGAGCTGTAGGTCCTAACCTTAGGGCTTCTGGTGTATATTATGACGTGCGGAAGATAGAGCCTTATGCAGCATATAGTAAGTTAGACTTTGAGATACCCGTTTATAAAGAAGGTGATGCTTATGCTAGGCTATTGGTCAGGTTCGAAGAAGTTGAGCAGAGTATGAGGATGATTGAACAAATTATAAAGGAAATTCCGGAGGGTAACATTCTAAGTGATAGATTCTTTAAACAAATTCCCCCAACCAGATTAAAGAAATGGTGGGAAGGTCAGAAAAAAATAGTATTCCCTGGATATTATGCATCATTTAGACCTCCTAAGGGGGAAGCTGTAAGTAGGGTAGAGGCAGCTAGGGGTGAACTATTATATTATATAGTAAGTGACGGCTCACCTAAACCTTACAGGCTGAGGATAATAACACCTTCGTATCGTATGATTTACGTGTTTAAGCAGTTAGCTAAAGGCGCTAGATATGCAGATTTAGTTGCAATTTACGGTAGTTTGGATTACTTCCCACCGGAGGCGGATAGGTAATGTTGTCCCTTTCCCATATAATTAGTTTGATAAAGTTCTATCTCTTTTACCCTTCATTTTTTGCAGTAATAATATTCCCGGGGCTAATATTTACTACAGTAATACTATTGGTAACCATATGGTTTGAGAGAAAAGCAGCTGCGAGAGTGCAGATGAGGATAGGTCCATTATACGTCTCCAAGAGGACAGGGGGATTATTACAACTAGTAGCAGACGCAATTAGAATAGTGTTCTCAGAAATAATAATACCTAACGGAGTAAATCCCACTCTGTACGTATTAGCCCCTGTATTACCATTAGCATTCAGTTTTATACCAATGGTGTTAATTCCGTTTTCATCAATACCACAAAGCGGTTCTGTTTTATCGCCCTATTATTATGATTTTTACGACCCCGAAATAGGACAAGGGGTTTTAGTAGGTTACTTTGTCGAGTATAATATGGTTCTAGTGCTTGGCATATTGGCTATAATTCCAATATTTATACTTCTACAGGCTTGGGCTACGAATAACAGATTTGCTATTTTAGGTGCTGTTAGGGAATCGTTATTGTCTGTATCTTACGACGTTCTAATACTCATGGCAGTTGTAGCAATAGCCCTAGAGTACCACACTTTAGATATAGCAAGAGTGGTAGCTACTGGAATTCCAGGTATCATAGCTAATCCATTAGCGGCTTTAGTGTTCTTTGTAGGGATGATAATGGGCACTGGTAGGTTTCCATTTGACATTGTAGAGGCTGATACTGAGTTAGTGCTAGGGCCTGCAACAGAGTATAGCGGTTTCTTATTTGTTCTAGCTATGGGTGGAGGTTACATAGCCACATTTGCTTATTCTTTCATATTTGCTGATCTGTTTTTGGGTGGTTGGGCACCTCTTTCAGGACTACCCGGAGCATTAATCACGTCAATAAAGGCAATATTAGTTTTATGGTTTTCAGTTTTTTTAAGGGGTGTTTATGGTAGATACAGGTTGGACCAAGCCCTACGTGGGTCTTGGAAGTATTTATTACCCGTAGCTTTTGCCTCAATTATTTTAGGTTTGGTGGTGGGATGGATATGGATAAGGTAAAGGAACAAAACCCGAAAATTAAAGAATATAAAAAGGAGAATCCCTTTAGGCTTTTCACAGATCATCTTCAAGCAGTAGGTGCAGGGCTTAAATATATGATATCTCCGCAGAGGATAACAATAAAGTACCCAGAAGAGTCATTGAGTCTGCCTACTGGTTATAGAGGAATGATAAGGCTTTACAAGGACATATGTATAGGTTGTACTTTATGTGCATTAATCTGTCCAGCAGACGCTATGAAAATGGTCACTGAGGAGGGTAAAAAGTTACCAAGTATCAACTATGGAAGGTGTGTGTTTTGTGGTTTCTGCGTAGATGTATGTCCAGTAGATGCTCTTAAGGAGACTAGAGTTCACGATGCTACATTTACTAATAGAAGAGATCTAGTGTTTAGACCAGATAGGTTTAGCCAAGATTTCGATGAGCCAGCTCCAGTAGAAGGTGTCGTAAAGAAAGTGAAAGCGATAATAGATGAAAAGAAGGGGATAAGATATGTTCCAGACGAATGATCTTCAATTAGTATTATTTCTTCTATTTTCAATATTAAGCATAGCTTCAGCAATATTTATAACTAGACAAAGAAACGTATTCTATGCTTCTATAGGGCTTGCCTTTCTAGGAATAGCTATAGCTATACTTATAGCACTGCTCAGCCCGTCGGCCTATGCTTTTTACTCAGCATTTCACTTGCTCCTATACGTAGGTTCTGCAGTAGTATTTCTTTCCATATCACTTGTAGTATTCAGAGGGTTAGAAGTAAAGGAAGTACAGATACCTTGGGCTGGCGTAGCCGCTGTTACAGTGGGGGCTTTAGTTTACATAGGGCTATTTGTGACGTTCTCGTCTATATCTCCAGCCTCAGCGGAGTCCATTGTGTTCAGTTTAGTAAAATTCGCAAATATTTTTTTGCAACAGTATTGGTTCCCAACAGTCATTCTAATTGTAGCCTTATTAACTACTATGATCGAAGCCTTATCCCTTGCTAGAGGTGAGAAGACATGATACTAGGTGATTTGGGTTTAACTGTAGCCTCAATACTACTTGCTATAGGAGCTTACGGTTTAGTAAATAGTAAGAATATAATCAGGATCTTACTGTCCTCGGAGATTATTGTTAATGCGTCAATCCTTATGGTTTTTTCAGCTTCATCCCTCCTGAATAAAGTTTATTTACCGATATTTTTCTCTATTTTTGCAATTGGCATGGCTCTTATCGAGGTCGTTGTAGCTTTCGCAGCTATATTTCTATATTATAGGTCTAAAGGTAGTTTAGAGGTGGAATGAAGAATGTTGACCTTAATTGTTTTCATCATATCTTTTACTCTCGCTTTAATTACCTTTTTTGTTAGAGGTAAGCAAAGCGGGGTTATCGCAGTATTATCTATCCTAGTTAACGTCTATTTTGTATTTAGATACGGTCTTTATTATACGTTTTATGTAGCGAGCAATATAGGGAGCTTTGGGTTTACTGTAAACGATTTCAACTATGCCTTTGTGATTACAATCTTGTTAGTGACCCTCGTAACAACTTATTACTCCTTGCGATATATGGAGAAAAAGTTCCACGAGTTAGGTAAGGAGTCATGGAGTCTATATTACGGTCTATACACGTTATTTGCGATTTCTATGCTTTACGTAGTCATCTCCACTAATTTATTGGAGCTTTATGTATTCCTAGAGGTAGCTCTAGTCACCTCTTTCCTACTTATCCTTCTTTATGGCTATGGTGACAGAAGGAGAATTAGTTTAATGTATTTCATATGGACTCATGTAGGGACAATCTTGACTTTGACCTCTATAGTTATTCTGGGCTTGACCACTGGTAAAATGGACGTTTATTCATCTTATGGAGTTCCTTATGATTACTCAACTATCTCTTATGCCGAGTTAATTTTCTTTATAGGTATAATTGGAATGCTAATAAAGGGTGCAATTGCCGGTTTCAATATTTGGTTACCTTATGCGCACGGTGAGGCTCCTACTCCCATATCGATACTGCTAAGCCCTAATATGGTAGGTTTAGGCATTTACGTTGTAATATTATATTACTACCTATTTCCTTCGTTTTACTACCTAGCTCCCATCTTCATTGGATGGGCTATTATAACGATGATTTACGGAGGTCTTAATGCTTTAGCTCAAAGGGACTTTAAGAGGTTCTTAGCCTACTCTAGTGTTTCACAGATGGGTTATATGCTATTGGGTGCTTCAGTCTCCTTCTTTTTAGGGATTAACTCAACTTTACAAGTCCTCCCGCTAGGAATATTAGCGTCAGTATTAATTTACGTATCTCATGGTTTTGGTAAGGCTTTACTTTTCATGAGTGCAGGTGCATCAATAACAGAACTAGAAGAAAGAGATATAGAAAAACTGGGAGGATTATATCTCGTATCACCTATCCATTCAACTTTAGCCTTTATAGGTCTTTTGAATATTCTAGGTCTACCTCCTTCTATTGGACTGATAAGCGAAGTTTTGCTATTACTTGCTGTAGGTCAGTTATCAGGGATCATAGGCTTAGGTTGGCTAATATTACTTGTCGCATTGCTGATGATAGCAATAGGAGTGTCTTCAGCCTACGGTACTTATTTATTCAAAAAAGTATATGGGGGCGTTAAGGAGGTAAAGAAAGACTTAGATAAAGCATACGAATACACGGTTCCGATGACGTTAATAGCTGTAGTCAGTATATTGTTCTTTTTCTTCCCTCAGTTATTAGTTCACTCTTTCATGAACTTCGTACAAACGCTACAAGGTTCCGATATTTCTCTATTCCTGATTACAATTCTACCTGCTTTAGGTTCCCTTATAGCTCTTTTACTACCTAGGGGTGTCAATCAGGATGTAAGAGGTGTTGTGGTAACTCTTCTCATAGGTATTTCCCTAGTTTTGTCAGTCGAGAGTCTGGTGTCCTCCCTCGGTAATCCGTTGTTCAGTCAGACACAAGCAGTCACTCTATTCGGTTACTTTGTCTACAGTTCCTCCTTAATTCAGAGTATTATAGGAGTCTTTGTATCAAGTTTAGCCTTCTTCATATCTTTGTACAGTATAGGGTACATGAAGGAAGATAACGTGCTAAGAAGATATTGGGGGTTCTTCGGGTTCTTCGTATCTTCTATGCTGACCGTTGTATTCGCAGATAACGTGTTACTATTTTTAGCAGGTTGGGAAGGAACAAGTTTAGCATCCTACGGACTAATAAGTTACTGGCTCGATGATAATGATAGGAACGTGGTAGGTGACTTCGGAAGGAAAGTACTCGGAATAGAATACTTGTCGAGACCAACCACAAGTGGTATAAGGGCTATGATATTTACGAGATTAGCAGACGTAGGTTTAATTGTTGGGCTTGGGTACTTACTATTACTCACAAGCGGTACTCAATACTCAGGAGTTACCTTATTATATCAAGGGCTGTTTACAGCTATACATACGGTCTATTTCTTACCATACGGGTGGGTTATACTATTCTTGATACTACTAGGCGGACTGGGGAAGAGTGCTCAGTTCCCGTTAACACAGTGGCTTTTAACAGCAATGACAGGTCCTACGCCCGTCAGTGCTTTAATACACGCTGCCACTATGGTAAACTTAGGAGCTATTCTTACGTTCTTAATGTATCCTTATCTCCTATACCCTGATCCGCAAACCACTATACTGATGAGCATTATGGTAGGAATAACCATGTTTACTGCAATTTATACCAGTACTGGTGCTTTGGCAGCAAACGAACAAAAAATAATTCTTGCCTATTCAACAGCAGACCAAATATCACTTATGATACTCTCTTCGTCGGTTGGTGCGTTACTTGCCTCAGCCACTGGCAATTTAGTATTCCTAAGCTCGGGAATTATAGTTGGTTTAATACAAATGATAGCCCACGGCTTATACAAGGCATCGCTATTCATGAATGCTGGAAGTGTGATTCATTACACTGAAAACAGATACGTAGGGGTCTTCAGAACACTTTACAAGAAAATACCTTCGGTCTTCATACTTCAGTTAATAGCCGCTCTAAACCTCGCTAGCGTTCCGCCTTTGATAGGTTTCTGGGCTCATAACCTTATAGGAAACTTGGTATCAGACGCCGGTTTACTAACTCTTTATGCGATCGTGGAATTACTAGGCGGAGTTTACATAATCAGATATATAGTGAAAACATTCATTTGGAAAAATGGCGAGGAAGTCCACGAAGAAGGTCATATTCACCTTCTAATGGTTGTTGCCCCGGCTTTCACAGTTATAGCTTCAATTATTTTGGGCTTATTGTTTATCGTATCTATCCAACCTTACTTAGTATCACTGGGTCTTTCCGCTAGTTACACCTCTTTGGACTTGATATCATTAATAGGGGCTTTAGTCGGTTTGTTGTTATCCTTAGGTCTATATCTTAACGGAATAGATATGGGTAAGACTCCTCTTCAACCTTTGACAAACTTCCTTTACTATGGCTGGTATGTAAATCCGATCCTCGATTTATTGGGGCTTGCTAGCTTCAAGTTCGCCCAAGGTCTTTACAATAACTTTGAACACGGTGTAATTGATATGGGTCTAAATGTCAAATTACCTCAAGGGATAATAAATGTGGGAACGAGTTTGGTCAAGGTTACAGACACTGGAGTCTTGAGGGATTATATTTTACTTTATTTAGGTGGGTTTGTAGTCCTAATCTTTATCTTAATAATTATAATGGGGGTGTAAATAGATGCAATTCTCTCTCTACCTACCTTTAGTTATTCCTTCATTAATTATGGTATCATCATCTATTGTAGTCTTATTCCTTGATAACGGAGAAGAAAAGGGGTTCTTACGGTCAGTCTACCTTACTTTTGTGACCTTACTAGTCTCTCTTTTCGTATTCTTAGTATTTTTCTTGTTAAAGTACTATGATTATTCTCTGTTCTCTTACTCAGTATACTTGACTCCTTTTGGCTACTTCATAGTTATAGCCTCTATACTTGCATCATTAATAGTGATAGCTGGAGGAGTTACAGAACTAAAGGATTGGGATAATAGAAGCTCATTCCTATCTCTGGTTACATTAACAAACCTTGGAGTAGTTTATTTAGCCTTTGCGTACAACGTATTGATGATATTTGCTTCTTGGGGTATAGCATCGGCAGCAACTTACGTGATAGCTATGCTTAAGAAGGACTATAACTCTACTGAAGCTGGAGTTAAATATCTTGTAATGGGCTTGCTCTCAAGCTCGCTCATGATAGTGGGTCTAGCGTTTTACGTGCTAGGGATAAATAACTTGTCTTTAGATGCGTCGATATCTTATTCGACACTGGTGATCTTAGGTATATTGTTCTTCTCAGTAGCTTTTCTATTCAAGATAGGAGCATTCCCGTTCCAAGGATGGTTACCTGACGTTTACTCAATGGCTGATAGAGTTTCAGTTGCTTTCGTCTCTAGTGTGGGTAAGATCGTTGGTATAGCTCCTCTAGTGGTCATTCTATATTACATACAGCCCATGAATTACCCAGTATCTTTAACCGTTTTTGCGATGTTTACTATTATTGCGGTAGCAAGCTTGGTTTTTGGAAACGTTGCAGCCTTTTCGAGAAGGGATTTTGCGGCTATGTTATCTTACAGCAGTATAACCCAAGTAGGCTTTATGCTAATCCCGATAGCCATGTTCCCGTACGATGAGAGTGTGGGATTAGCGGGATTGATGATATATTTATTAGCGTATTCTATAGCTCAAGCAGGTCTATTCCTAGCTCTTTCACATGTGGAAAAAATTAGTGGAACTAGTAGCTATGATGGGTTCAGAGGAATTGCAGCTGTAGATAAGGCATTAGCCTTTGCAGTGTCAGTATTGCTACTGAGCTTACTAGGTTTACCACCTATTATAGGTTTTTGGGCTAAGCTTTTCGTGTTGGAATCTTCTTTCTCTCAGCCCTGGCTCACTCTAATTGGTTTCTTGAACAGTGCAATAGCTGCAGGTTACTATATACCGCCAATAAGGGAGATGTTTAGAGAGGGTAATTTCCAACGAGTCAGTTCTCCTGAGAGAAGTTCAGCATTAGTGGCGTCAATCTTAAGTATTATAGTGGGAATAATAGCCCCATTGATTTTTGGGGTGTTAATTTGATAAGAGTAGCCCTTGTAGGTATAGGCAATGTAGCGAGTGCTTTACTACAGTCGCTCGAATGGGTTAAACAAGGCAAACCTATATACGGTGTTCTTACCTCACTTCCTTATAAACCGGAAGATATTGAGGTTGTTAAGGCTTTTGATATAGACAAGAGAAAAGTAGGGAAAAGACTGTCGCAAGCTATTTTCGAAAAGCCGAATGTAGTGCCTAAACATGTAGAGGTAACGAGCGACATAATTGTTATAAGGGGAGAGACGTTAGACGGTAAGGAAGGAGTACTTGAGAGGATAATAGAAGAGTCAGAGCTTCCTCCAGTAAACGTCTCAGAAGAGTTAAAGAAGGAGAAAGTAGATGTAGTAGTGAACTTGTTGCCAACTGGAGCACAGAAGGCTAGTGAATATTATGCACAACAGTCGTTGATAGCTTCCTCAGCGTTTATAAACGCTACTCCGTCTTCG
Source organism: Stygiolobus sp. CP850M (assembly GCF_037389425.1). Classification (NCBI taxonomy): domain Archaea; kingdom Thermoproteati; phylum Thermoproteota; class Thermoprotei; order Sulfolobales; family Sulfolobaceae; genus Stygiolobus; species Stygiolobus sp. CP850M. Next base: position 307 of record NZ_JBBHKR010000092.1, on the reverse strand, counting down.
ATAGTTGAGAGCTTAGATAGAAAGTTTAAGGATTTACATATTCCTTTGCTAGGAGATGACCTATTAAGCCAAATAGGTGGAACAGCTTTACACACTGGAATTATTGAATTCCTTAAAAGCAAAGGTGTAAGGGTCACAAGAACTTATCAGGTAGATATTTCAGGAACTACCGAGACGCTAGTCACCCTTGAGGAATGGAGAAAGGATCTGAAGAAGGGAATAAAAAGTGAATATATATCTAAGCACTCGAACGGTGCGACCGTTGTTGCAGGGACGTCAGACTACGTTGAGTTTCTAGGAGATAGAA